>JALVAL010000565.1 GCA_027011205.1 Gammaproteobacteria bacterium | reverse complement strand
ATATAGGACATAAACTTTATCTAAACGGAATATAGAAAAAAATTCAAGTATTCTTTTGTTTTAAAAGCAGCATTTTGCTGACATAGCTTTTTGACAAATAATGAATCTTCACTATAGTTTAACCTAGGTGCTGTTACAGCCCATGGAATATTCAGGAATAAACAATGAGTTGTATAATACGTGGTTGATCACATTGGGCGGTTTAATGTTATTCGAGAGCTGGGTCGAGGCACACAGGGTGTTGTCCACCTGGGGATTGATCCGGTTTTACAACGTAATGTTGCCATTAAAACACTACATATCGACCCTGAACATGCCTTTAATACCAGGGAACTTCTGCTTAAGGAAGCGCGTACTATCAGCAAAATGGTTCACCCTAATATTGTTTCGATTTATGAAGCGGGGGAAGATGAACAACAGCAGCCTTATTTAGTATTTGAATATGTCAGTGGTCAGTTATTATCCGATCTGATGAAAAAATCCAGCTTTATGACGGTAAAAAAAGCACTTGAATATATCAAGCCGGCGATTGAAGCAATGTCTGAGGCAGCCGAAAAAAATATTATCCACTGTGATTTAAAACCCTCCAATATCTTAATTAATGATGAAAATATTCCCAAAGTGATGGACTTTGGTATTGCTCGCGTGATGTCAAAACAAAAAACCAGAAGTAACGGATTTTTTGGCACCCCGCGCTATATGCCGCCCGAATATATCCGGGAACAGGTTATTAGTACCAGTAATGACTCCTATGCTCTGGGTATTATTCTGTATGAAATGCTGACCGGAAAATCCGCATTTAACGGTAGCAATATTAAGCAGATCATTCAAAGTGTTTTAAACGATAAGTTAGCAGCGCCTTCCAGATTAAACAATGATATTGATGCACAATTTGAAAGTATTCTATTAAAAGCCATTGATAAAAATCCGGACAATCGTTATCAGAGCGCTATTGAATTAAATGCGGCACTGGATGAGTATCTTGAACGTAATGAAAACAAGGTCAGTTTATCCAGTAAAAAAATGGATGCGACGATTGAATTTTTGCTCAGACGTATGAAGCGTAAAAAAGATTTTCCGGCATTATCAGAATCACTGTTTAAAATAAATACTATTATTGATGAAGATAATAAAGGCTTTGATGAACTGGCTAATGCCATTGTAGAAGATTTTTCACTCACCAATAAAATACTTAAAATAGTTAATTCGGCCTATTATCGTCGCAGTGGCGGTGAGGTGAAAACTATTTCCCATGCGGTTATGCTGCTGGGTTTTGATGCCATACGTTCGATAGCTGTGAGTCTAATTTTAATTGACCATCTGCATGATAAATCCCAGGCAAAACAGTTGCGTGATCAGGTCGTATCATGTTTATACAGCGGCGTGTTTGCTAAAAATCTGGCAGAAAAATCCAGCATCAGAAACCGAGAAGAAGTTTTTTTAAGTGGCGTTTTTCATAATCTGGGTAAACTATTATCCATCTTTTATTTCAATGAAGAATATCTTGAAATTGAAGCCATTATTAAAAATGAAAATAGTAATGATGAAGATGCTTCTGCCAAGGTGCTTGGGATCAGTTATAATCAGCTGGGAACTGCAATAGCAAAAGAATGGGAATTGCCACATTATATTATCAATACCATCACGCCTTTTAACACTAAAACCAGTAGTCGGCGATTACAGCTTAATAATGAAGAAAAACTGCATGCCATCAGCAGTTTATCCAATGAATTGACTCATCTTATTGAACAGGAAGATGATGTTCACTGGCGTCAGCGAGCCGTTAAATTATGGCGTGAATATACTCCGCAATTGAATTTAAATGACAGGGATCTGATCACTCTGGCCGATCAGGCTAAAGAAGATTTAGTTGATTTAAATTCTATCTTAAATATTAATATGTCTAAAGCCTCTATTATTCAGGGCATGGAAGCAAACCACGAAAAAACACCCAAAAATGCAGTGGCAGAACTGCAGCAGACGGTACTTGAATCAGCACAGCTAACTGCACCTGATGAATCACAGCAGGAAGGTCATTTATCCGTTGAAGATATTTTAAATAAAGGTATAAACAATATCAGTATAATGCTGACAGGTGACTATAGTGTCACAAAGATCTTTGAACTAGGTCTGGATATAATTTATGAAGCGTTTGAATTTGATCATGCGGTGATGTGCATGGTTAATACCCAACAGAAAATTATGGAAGGTAAATATGCTCATGGTCTTAACAATGCGTTTTTAAATCAGTTCCGTTTTGTACTTCAGTATAAACCGGATGTTTTCCATCTGGCGCTTGAAAAAGGCATGGATATTTTTATTGCCGACCGGAACGGTACAAAAATTGTTAAAAAAATTCCTCCCTGGTATCAGCAGATTATTGATGCTGAAACTTTTATTGTATTTCCAGTGATGTTAAAAAATAAACCCATAGGCCTGTTTTATGGGGATTGCTTTAAATCAGGACAATTAAGTATTAAACCGGGGCAGTTAAAATTAGTACAAAAAATAAAATATCTGGCTGCCGAAGCATTACTAAAAAAATTTCAACAGGTCTGATAGTATGTATGATGCCGGTTAGCTGAAAACAATAACCACTACAGAAATATTATCTTCACCACCCGCCTGGTTAGCTTTGATAATTAATTGTTCAGGAATTTTGTCCGGTGAGTTTTTAAACTGTTTAAGGGTGGTTTCAATTTCCCGGTCATTGACCATAGTGGTCAGACCGTCGGAGCAGAGAAAGATTATTTCTCCCTTTTTTCCAGGGTATAATAGAATATCAGGGGCCACTTCAGGATAAGGGCCAAGAGCTTTGGTAAGTACATTGGCAGGTGGTTGATCACCTTCAAAACATTTATCTTTCCACAGTTGCAGCAGGGAATGATCAGTAGTGATTTGAGTCAGCTCATCTTTGTAAAAACTATAGGCGCGACTGTCACCGACATTGAAAATAATAGACATCTTGGCTCTGGATAAATACCAGCAGCCGACTACCGTAGTGCCCATTCCCTTGCCTTTGAGCAAACCGCGATCATTATTACTCTGGTTAATACTGATATTTGTATCTTCAATGGCCTTGGATACGGTCTGAACTTCAGGGAACTCAATATCATTGTCAGAATCATCCGGGGCCTGATGTTTTAATAAGGTTTTTTCAATGATTTTAATGGCCATTTTACTGGCCACCTCGCCAGCCTGATGACCGCCCATGCCGTCAGCGACAATATACAGATTGTATTCATTGTTCAGGTGAATATTATCTTCATTATGGTTGCGTGTACGGCCGGTATCCGTCATACCATAGGCAGTACATTTGATTGCGAGAAATTTGTTAAACATATAAATGAAAATTAAAACCTTTTATGTGCTGGCAGATACTATAATCATAGCCCAGTTTAGAAAAAAAGCTAACAGCAGCCACGGGCACCACTGTTATTTTTATCAGTACTGTCATTATCAAAAGGCAGGACTATACCGCAGTCAGTAAAAATACCAAAGTGCTTACTCATATCGCCATAAAACTCAAAATGAGGTTTAAAACGGCTCTCCTGCAGCATCCGCCAGGTATTACCGCAGACCGGGAAGTGACGACCAGCTTCAAAATGATGGTGTTTATCAAGAATAAACAGCTCTTCATGATGGTCTATATCGCCCTTATAAATCACACATTGCCCGTAATCTTCACAGGCGGGTTCCAGGCCTTCCAATTTAAACAGGCGATAGGTGGCAGAATAAAAATTGATATGCCCAATCAGTTTTTCTATTTGAGTATTATCAATTATAAGCGGGCGATCCTCGACCAGTCGCGGATCCGGGAAACCGCATTTTTTGGCTAGATTTTGAAAATCATTCCAGTACAATGCGCCACTGAGACACTCACCATACAGGACCGGATCTTTAACCAGATGCTCAGGTACACGTCGGTCGCTATACACATCTGAGAAGTATAATTCACCTCCGGGTTTAAGAACTCGATAGGCTTCTTTTAAAACCGATTCTTTATCGGGAGAGAGATTAATGACGCAATTGGAAACAATAATATCAAAACTGTTATCTGCCAGTTCCAGTTCGTCCAGACGTTCTATATAACCTTTTTTAAAGGCCACATTGGATTTTTTATAGCCAAAGGCTTCAGTATGAAAATCAATGTGTTTATTGGCAACAGCCAGTTGTTCATCCGTCATATCCACGCCTAGAACAAAGCCGTCTTCACCGGTTAATTGCGCCAGTATATAACAGTCACGGCCGGAACCGCTGCCCAGGTCCAGAATTCGCATGTTTTCAAGTTGCTGTGGTCTGACCAGACCACAGCCATAATAACGGGCAGCAACTTCGGGGTGTATTTTACTCATGGCCTGCTTCAGGTGATCCGGCATATTGGTATCAGTGCAGCAGGCATCAGTTTTCAGGTCGCTGGAGTTTTGCAGTATTTTGCCATAATATTCTTTAACTTCATCAAACATATCGAATTTATTAACAGGTTATTAAAAGGAACAGAAATCATATACAAAATTATGTCATAAAGATAGGATAGCGGTGGGTAATGTCGGCTTTTAATACTCAATGCTTGAATAAGCAATGACTCTTTCCTATTCTTTATAACAGTATTTATTTCCCCAGCACCTCGTAAGGCCTCGTCCTTAAGGTCGAGATAGCAGAGGTGGCAACTATTTCCCAAAAGCCTGGCCTTTTAAGGCGAGGTGCTGGATTTGCCGATTCTTTTATACTGGCCACAAAGAGGTTTATAATAATAATGACTATTTCTCCCGTTTACTGGACTCTAATCGGTGAAATTGCTCTGGTAATAATGGGCATCTTAATCACTGTTATTGTGCTGGTACTCAAGGACCGAAAAAATCTCAAAGATTACTCTTTATACCTGAAAGAACTGATTAAGAAATTAAAGAAAAAAATCAGGGATCATGAACAGCAGCAGTCACAGGAGCGTGTTCAGGACTTAATCAGAGCTATGATAGCTCATGTCAGGGCAGAATATCAGTCTCATACAGAGGGTGATATTAACAGCATAGTAGAAGAAGCTCTGACTGATAAACCATCAGTTGATACCTTTATTCTGATCACTGGTTTTCAGATGTTCAGTGCTGAACTGAGTGCACTGGAAAACAGTAATGAGCCGCAAGCTGCCTGGGATAAAATTAAGAATGAATTAAAACCACTGCTGCAGAATTACCTGCAGCCGCTTATTGCCGCTCAGGAAAGTACCTCAACCGATATCTCAGAAGATGTTCAGCGGCAACTTGAAAAAACGCTCAAGCGAGTGGAAAATCTGGAACAGTTTAAGCAACTGTATTTTACTTTACAGACTAATATGGCAGACAAAGTAACTAAAGTTGAATTGCTAAACCAGAAGATTGCTGAACTGGTGAAAGGCAGTGACAATCATGCAGCAATTATGGCGATTATTGAAAACAACAAAATGCACTATATTGATATGGGTAAGCTGCTGGGAATGGATAAGGAACAGCATCATGACTCAGTGGCAGAGAGTATGAATTATAGTGATGTGTTAATCAGCGAAAGAAAGGATGAAATCAATCACCTGAAAAATCAGATTGCTCAGCAGTTTGAAGAGATATGGCAATTGCAGAACAGTCTGTCCGGCAAAGGCGGTGCGACACCTGAGCCCCAGGCGCTGCAGGCCGGAGTGGAGGCTTTTGCCCGCCAGCTGAAAGATGCAGAATTGTGTATAGAAACGATGGATATGGAGATCCAGACACTGACTGCAGAAGTGACCCGACTACAGAAACAACAGGCTCAAAACAGTGGAACAGAAAGCGAAAGTGGGGTAGGAGATAGTAGTGGTGGAATGGCACAGCAAGAGCGTGATGAAATGATGAGTTGTATAATGGGTCTGGAAGAGAGCAGCCTGGAACAAAGTGAACAAATTAGAAAGCTGGAAGCCGATTATGCTGAGCTGGAAGCAAAATATTTAAAAGCAGTGCAATAAACACAGCCCCTATTGGTAGATACTCTTATGAAGTTTAAAATTATGCAGAGTAGTCACAAAATTTTTATTTCTGACATTGTGTGCAATACACCGTACTGCGATTATTCAGCCGGATCTCTTTCAGTTTCTGTCCACATTGGGTGCAGGCCTGATTTTTCCGCCCGTAAACCAGTAATTCCTGCTTAAAATAACCGGGTTTTCCATCGCCTCCGGTAAAATCTTTTAAGGTGGTTCCGCCCTGTTTGATTGCCTGACAGAGAATTTTTTTACTGGCTGCACAGAGCTTTTTATAACGGGCTTTACTGATGCGCCCGGCCGCTCGTTTAGGATTAATACCGCAGGCAAACAGGACTTCACTGGCATAGATGTTCCCAATACCCACCACCACTTTGCTGTCCATAATAAATTGTTTAATGCTGACCTTTTTGCCTCTAGAGTATTTGAACAGATAATCAGGATTAAAGTCAGAAGATAAGGGCTCAGGACCCAGATACTGTAACAATGGATGCTGATCAACAGCTTCTGTGGTCCACAATACCGCACCAAAACGACGCGGATCCTTAAGGCGTAAAGCCTTGCCATTGGCAAAACACAATTCAAAATGGTCGTGTTTATCATAGGCTTCACTGACGGGTACAATGCGCAAACTGCCGGACATTCCCAGATGGATAATCAGGGTTCCTGAGTTACAGCTTAATAATAGATATTTGGCACGTCGTTGAATTTGGGAAAACTGAACTTGCAGTAAATAATCAGGCAGGCTGGAAGGCACAGGCCAACGCAGTTTCGGGTTTCTGATATGTACCCGGGTAACAGTGCTGTTTAGAATATATGCCGAAATGCCCCGTAAGGTGGTTTCAACTTCGGGGAGTTCAGGCATTAAGCTATATATTCATAGAGATCGTTTGTTATTAATGACGACTTATCTGTCTTCATCTTCAGGAAAATGACCCAGAGGGCGATTAAAGGTGTAGTTCAGAGGTGCTTCAACCAGCACTTCACCAGACTCACTGAAGTTTTCACCGGGGACACTGAACAATAATCCAACCAGATGCAAGGCACCGCCCAGAGCTGAACCCACAACGCCTAAAGGACGAGCCAGTACCAGATCGGCAATCATATCACCCTCACGATCCTGGTAGTTTTGATCATAATAATCAGCACCAAAACAGCTGGATGTCAGCCCAATAAACAGACTGAACAGAGCGGCACTTATTGACGTTTTCAAGAGCGTTTTCATGGTAACCCCACTTTTTTATTATCTTTGTTTATAGTTTATACAGGCATAATAGTCAGGTAATTTCTACAAATCAAGTTTAAGAACTTGAAAATATTAAATCATTCACATAAGTAAGCCACTAAGGGCTGTTTTTCAGGTTTTTTGTAACCGGGATAAACTCAGTGAGCAGTTTAAGCTGCTGTGGTGTGATCCACCAGGCAATCTTCAAATCGCGGCGTAATAGCTTAATTTGATTATTTTCCTGAATGATGGTGTAAGTGATAGTCTGTTCCCCATCGGCCTGCTTTACTTTGAGCTGGATTGATTTTTGGGATAAAAGCTCCTCTTTTTCCAGTTTCTGGTTAATTTGCACTCTGGCTTCGACTTTAGATGCCTGTGTTTCCTGCCAGTATTGAATCAGGCGACTGACACTGTCAGCATCGATCCCGGCCCGGTCGCGGGAGGTTTTAAGCTGCCATTTTCCATTATTGACTATTAATGTGAAATTAGGCCACTTAAGCTGCTGGATTTGTGCTCCGGCAGGTAATAATAAAGGGGAAATAAAACTGTCAATTCGGGCTCTCAACTGATAATACACTGCACCGTTAATTAGATGGACAGTGAATTTGCTGTCTCCCTCAGCATCAGCGGAATCAATATTTTCCCGCATATTAAGAGCATAACGCTGTCCGTTAAGGGGGGCTTCGCTGCCAATATCAAAACGCTGATCATCAAGCCAGATACTAACGGCAGGTTTGTCCAGATGATAACGCTGCAGTTCTTTTTCCTGCACCTTAAAACTGGAATAGCTGCGTTTGTGTGCCAGGGCCAGAATGGTTCTAACTCGTAATGGATTGGCAGGTAAATGATAGGGTGACTGCAGAAACCAGTGTTTACCTTTTTTGCTCAGACGTATGGCTTCGATACCCCGACGTTCTATTACAATGTTATGGATATCATTGCTATTTAATGAGCTCAGGTATTTAAACCGACTTTGCTCAAGCCCCGGCTTAAACCAGGCAATTAATGCCAGCAAGAGCACAATAACAAATAGAATAAGATTGGTTCTGCTATCCTGATGCATCAGCCTCTACGCCTCCGGAACCAGATCAGGGTACCGCTGATAAATAGCAGTGCAGGTATAAACAGCAGGAAAAAACTGCCCAGCAGTGACAGCTGGGAGGTAGAAAGTTCCAGAATAATGTCATTGTTTAGCTGTGTTGGAATGGCAATAAAGTGGTCATCGTGGCTAAGCCAGTTAAAAATGTTTAAACCCAGTCCAAGGTTGCCGGCATTGCCTAAAAAAGTATTAGATAGAAAATCACCATCACCGACTACCACAATACGCTGTTCCCGGTTGGATAATTCATTGCTGGCCTGTTGTTCCTGCTGTTTGTGATTGCCTTCTCCAGTTAATGGACGACTTAGAATCATGCCGATAGTAACGGGGCCGATAATATCCAGTAAATCACTGAATTGAACCTGATCTCTGATGGGAGAGGTTTCTATCCAGCTGCGCTCTACTGTTACCAGAAACGGCTGCATATCAAAATTGAGAGCGCTGCCGGAGTCGTTTTCCTCTTTGTCGGGAGCAGCATCGGCTTCAGCTTCTTCCACATTACGTACGTCGTCAATAAAAGCGGGCAGGCGCTCTATGCCTGCAGCCTGTGGAAACAGGGTCACAGTGGAAAAATCATGGTTAATTGGGTGTTCAGGATAATCAGTGATAATGGCATAATCAGGACGGCTAATACCATATTGTTCGGTAGTGGGGTCTACTACAACACCATCGAGAAACTCAATACCCAGTAATTCAGACAGCGGTAATAAGCCGTGCATGGGCTGGTTTTTTTCGGTATTTAAGGGTTCGCCAAGCCATAATAAATTACCCCCGTTTTTGACATAGTCTATCAGTAAACGAACCTCTCCGGGCAAAAAAGCAGCCTGAGGGCCGGCAATAACCAGAACAGAAATATTATCAGGAATGGACATGCTTCGTGCCAGGTTCAGAGTTGCTATTTTAAACCCCTGTTTTTTTAAGTGATTACTAAATGTGGATAAATCAAAATTGGCCTGACGTATTGGGCTGCGTTCTCCATGTCCTTCAACAAATACAATTTTTCGGATGCTGGCACGTACCAGACGCTGCAGGGTATTAGTCAGATTCTGTTCGGACAGCTGAGTCAGATTCTCCTTGCGGCCCTGATAATGGACAATGATTTCACCATCTACACTTATATTCAGGGCCCGGATGCTTTCCGGATCGGCATCGGGGTCAATAAAGGATAAACTCAGATCAGGCTTAACGCGTTGATAGCGGGCAACCAGTTCCTGTACTGATTTACGGATGCGGGGGTTACTGGTATAAGAGACCAGTTCAACCGGAGCTTCAAGACCCTGCAGTAATTGTACACTGACTTCATTCAGGGAGTTCTGGCCATTGACTGTCCAGTCAGTCTGATAGACATACCAGGTACTTAAATAGGCCAGCAGGCCAAGCATGGTAATAAACAGCAGGTTAAATAACCAGCGCTGCAGTTTCAGAAAACGGGTTGACTGTCGGTTAATATCCATAATAGTAATCAGCGGCTAATGCGGCAGGCGCAGTCTTTCCAGACGGCGAATACCCAAGACCAGAAACAGGCAGATAAACAGCATATAATAGGTAATATCTGCACTGGAAAATACCCCTTTGAGCAGGGGCTCAAAATGGTTCAGCAGGGAAAACCAGACCAGGACATTCGACCCTTCTATTTGAGCCGCATTAGTACTGCCGGCCCAGTTAATAATCCATAAAAACAGTAATAAGCCGAAGCTGCTCACGGCTGCAATTGCCGGTTGACGACTGAGAGTGGAAATATATAAACCGGCGGCAGTAAAGGATGCCAGCAAAAGAAAAAGCCCCAGAATGGCGGCAGCCAGCTGTCCCAGATCTATGGCAGTCCCCAGTAGCAAAGATAAAGGCATCAGACTGATCATGGCAATTAAGATGAACAGAAAAGCCAGAATGCCAAAATATTTTCCCAGGATAATTTCGGTCATGGATACCGGAGCGCTGAATAACAGCGGCAGAGTCTGATTCTTCTGTTCTTCACTGATCAAACGCATAGTCAGCAGGGGAACTATCAGCAGCAGCAGGATAGCTGCGCCACCCAACAGCGGGGCAATGACCAGGTCGGTAATTCCGGGAGAGTCTTCCAGCACCGAGAGTTTTGCCTGTATTTGCAAATAGGTTTCCAGCTGAGCTAGAAACTGATAACACAAAATCAGCTGGGTGATAGCCAGCATAGTCCAGGCAAGTGGTGATAAAAACAGGCTTTTGAGTTCCCGCAGAGCAATGATTTTAATCATCAGTAACTCCCGGATCAGTGGCGGGTAAATCTGGTTCGACACAGGTCAGAGACATAAATATTTCTTCCAGAGTCCTTTTGACAGGGTATATTTCATACAGACCCCAGTGATTATCAGCGGCCAGTGTTACAATTTGCTGTGACAGCTTAATAATAGCAGACCTGTTCTCATGGTTATTTAAGGGATCAGTCTGACCCTGTATCAGCAGACCCTGATTATCCTGCTCAATGGAATGGATACCTGCTAATTGTGTCAGTTGATTGATATCCACCTCTGCGCTGCAGCTCATACGCAGGGTCAGCGTATTCATCTGCTGGTTAAGCTGCTCAATTGACGCATTAAAGACCAGTTTACCCTGATTAATAATTTGCACATTATCACAAACTGTCTGAATTTCCGGTAGAATATGACTGGACAGCATAACGCTGTGGTTTTTACCCAGCTCTTTAATAAGCTTTCGGATTTCAACCATTTGAATTGGATCCAGTCCAACGGTCGGTTCATCCAGGATAACAATATCCGGGGAATGGATAATGGCCTGAGCAATGCCGACCCGTTGCTGATAACCCTTGGATAAATTATTAATCACCCGTTTGCCATGTTCTGTCAGTCCGCAACGTTGCTTGCTTAATTGTATGGCCTTTTTCAGTGCCGGCCTGGCAACCCGGTTCAGGCGGGCACAATAATACAGGTATTCATCAACCGTCAGTTCTTTATACAGAGGAGGGGTTTCGGGCAGATAACCCACCAGAGCTTTGGCAGCAACGGGATCATCCATTAAATCAATGCCCCCGATTTTAATACTGCCCTGACTGGGAGCCAGATTGCCGGTCAGCATTTTCATGGTGGTGGATTTGCCGGCGCCATTAGGTCCGAGGAAGCCGAGTATTTCTCCACGGCGTAAGGTAAAGCTGATATTATCAACCGCAATAATATGATCATTACGGCCTTCAATACCCCGCTTGCCCGGATAAAAGCGTGACAACTGACTGACTTCAATTAAAACTTCACTGTCCATTATTAGGCCGAGCTTATCCTGTAGATCCTGTTATAGTGACGAATTTTATTCTAGCATAGTTTATCCGAATTCTGTTAAACCCCTTTTCCTTCCGCTGGAGCGGAACAAGAAACACGAAAATAAACCAAAGGTCATTAACAAGGAATAATGGAGAGTGTTTTATGGCTTTAAAATATACTTTAAGCACTGCATAATGGCTTTAGTAAGTTCATTATTTTTAATACGAGAATTAAAGTTTGCAAACAGATCGTTCAGAAGCGCAGGATATTCGAATACTGGGTGTAGATACTGGCGGTACCTTTACTGATTTTGTTTGTTATCAGCAGGGTCAGCTGAAAATTCATAAAGTACTGTCAACACCACAGGCACCGGAACAGGCAATTATACAGGGTATTATGGAATTAGGGCTGGAGCAGTCATTGGATGGACTGTCTATTGTGCATGGCTCTACCGTGGCAACTAATGCAGTACTGGAAAAAAAGGGTGTTAAAACCCTGTATATTACCAATACTGGACTGGCAGATGTACTGACCATTGGTCGTCAGGCACGTAAAGAGCTGTATAACCTCACGCCCGAACCTATAACACCGCCAGTAGCAGGAGAGCTCTGTTTTGAAGTCAACTGCCGAGTGGATGCTCATGGACAGGTTTTGCAAACTCTTGATGATCGTGAACTGACAGAGCTGAAAAGTGTTATTGAACAGCATCAGCCGCAGGCCGTGGCAATTAATTTATTATTTTCTTTTTTAGATGCTCAGGATGAACTGCGTATTGAGCAATATCTTAAAGTACATTTTCCTGAGTTATTTATTTCCCGTTCTTCTGCAGTTCTGCCTGAATATAAAGAGTATGAACGGGGTATGGCCACCTGGCTAAATGCCTGGGTAGGGCCGCTGGTGCAGGGTTATCTTAAACGTCTGGAAACACAGGTTCAGCCTGCATCTCTGACTGTCATGCAGAGTTCCGGCGGTACTATTGCCGCCTCAATGGCCGCCCGACATGCGGTACGTATGCTGCTGTCAGGTCCGGCTGGTGGACTGGCCGGAGCCAGATTTATTGCAGACAGTATTTCTAATGATACCGACAATAAGTCATTTCCCGGCTTGCTGACCTTTGATATGGGTGGCACATCTACCGATGTGGCTTTAGTGGAAGAAGATTTGCAGCTGACCAGTGAAGGGCATATTGGTGATTATCCGGTTGCGGTGCCTATGGTCGATATGCATACCATTGGTGCTGGCGGTGGCTCTATTGCCAGGGTTGATGATGGCGGTGTGCTGCAGGTTGGGCCGGAATCCGCCGGAGCCAGTCCGGGGCCGGCCTGTTATGCCAAAGGCGGAACTCTGGCAACAGTGACGGATGCCAACCTGGTTCTGGGACGTTTGTCGGCAGATGATTTTCTGGGCGGCAGTATGTCTCTGGATGAGCAGGCTTCAAGGCAGGTTATCGAACAACTGGCCGTGCAGCTGGGCTGGACAGCGAATGATGCGATTGAACAAACGGCACTGGGGATTCTGCAGGTGGCAAATGAGCATATGAGCCGTGCCTTAAGAGTTATGTCAATTGCTCGCGGCGTAGATCCTGAAAGTTTGATTCTGGTCTCCTTTGGTGGCGCAGGAGCACTGCATGTCTGTGCTCTGGCAGAAAATCTGCAAATGACTCAGGTTCTGGTTCCGGTTCATGCCGGTGTGCTGTCTGCTTTTGGTATGGTGGTTGCTACTCGAAGCAGAGACTTGTCTCATACCCTAAATGCAGTGCTGGATTCATCGCAATTGTCTATTATAGATAAACAATTGCAGCTCCTGCAGCAAAAAGGTATTCAGGAACTACTGGCAGAAGGTATTGAACCGGCACAAATAATAATACAGCCGTCAATGGATTTACGTTATCTGGGACAGTCCTATACTCTGAATGTACCCTGGGATAATCTGACTCAGGCACTGGAGGCTTTTCACCAGCTGCATCAGAAACGCTATGGCCACCAGCATCAGCAGGCCATAGAGCTGGTTAATGTCCGGGTTAAAGTCAGTGCCAGCCCGGTTGTAGTAAAATTACCAGAACGGCCCGTTGTAAGCACACCCGCTGTAAGCATTGCTCAGCGCAGTGTATATGGTATCAAGGAAGCTGTTCCGGTTTATCAGAGAGATGAACTATACGCCGGACAGCGGATTAGCGGCCCGGCCCTGATTGTAGAACAGGTCTCAACCACCTGGCTGGCACCCCAATGGCAGTGTAAAGTAGACAATATTGGAAACTTAAGGTTAATATTCAAACAATCATTTTAAATTTATTGATTTACTGCGAAAAAAAATATACCGAAACGACTTACGACTAAAAAATGTATTCTTTAATCTATTATATACCACCTCAGGATCACGAACGTGTTAAACAGGCATTGTTTGAGCAGGGTGCGGGCAAAATAGGCTCTTATGATCAATCCTGCTGGGAAATATCAGGAATGGGGCAGTTTCGACCCTTATCGGGTAGTCATCCTGCGATTGGGCAGCAGCATCAACTGCAGCGACTGGAGGAAGTTCGGGTAGAAATGGTGTGCTCTGAGCAAGTGATTAAAGCCGTACTTAGAACCTTGCTAAAGGTACATCCTTATGAACAGCCAGCCTATCAGATCAATCGTATTTTAAGTTTACAGGATCTGTAATAAATCATGTCAGTAAAATTGACTGACACTTACCGACAGCGCCGGAGCAAAAAAAAGCCGGAGCAAAAAAAATCCTGTTGCGGTTAGTTCCGCAACAGGATTTTTAAAAGCGAGTATTGGTGGCCTTACTTCTGAAGCAATAATAATATAATAAGTGCGGCAGTATATTAGGCGACAGTAAGCAAGTTATTTAATTTTTGCTTCTTTATACATAACATGCTTACGAACCACTGGATCATATTTTTTCATTTCCAGTTTTTCAGACATGGTGCGCTTGTTTTTGGTCGTTGTATAATAATGACCGGTACCTTCTGAAGATACTAATTTGATTTTATCACGCATGTTGTTTCTCCTGCTTAGACTTTTTCGCCTCTGGCGCGTATTTCAGCCAGTACGGTATCAATGCCGCGTTTGTCAATTGTACGCATACCGCTGGCGGTAACACGTAATTTCACAAAACGATTTTCACTTTCAACCCAGAAACGATGGGTATGAAGGTTAGGTAAAAAACGGCGTTTAACTTTGTTGTTGGCATGAGAAACATGGTTTCCCGTAACAGGACGCTTGCCTGTAACCTGACATACCTTAG
>JALVAL010000564.1 GCA_027011205.1 Gammaproteobacteria bacterium | reverse complement strand
GTATATAAGTAGTTACCTTAAAAAAGATCGTATTAATACTAGACGTAGAATATAAAAAAATGAACTATACTAATTTTAGTATGACAAGGAATAAAATTATCTTGAAGGAGAATAATTATGATCAAAATTATACAGAGAGCTGCTTTACTGATAGCTGTGATTATTCTGCCAAACACTGTCTCAGCAGATGCTTTTATTCCTGAACCCCTGTGTTTTGAGCCGAATAAACCCCTGATGTTTTCTCCTGCTAGTTATCGCAGCCGCTATGATATAGATCTCAAAAAATACGAAGTTTGCATCAGTGAATTTATTTCCAAACAGGAACAGGCGATTCTTAAGCATCAGAAGTCGATTGAACTGGCCCGTAAGATGTTAAAAAAATATGTGGAATAAACAGCATAATATAAAAGCGGATTGCTGAAAAAATATTCAGAGCTAATTAAAATCCGCTATATGGCGGTTATCCGCAGAAGGCGTAAACAGGCGGGTATTATGTACCCGGTAGTCGCCAATTAATTTCTGCCCCTGTGGTGAAATCAGCCAGTGGGTCAGTGCTTCAGCTCCCTGATGATTTAAATCAGGGTAACGAGCGGGATTTATTAAAAGAATACTATAGGGGTTAAATAATAAGGGGTCACCGGAAAATACAACTTTCAGATGTAACTGGTTTTGATGTGCCAGCCAGGTGCCTCGATCTGTAAGGGTATAAGCATTCAGTTCATCAGCTATTTGCAGCACCTTTCCCATACCCTGTCCGGCTTCCCGATACCAGTTAGTGTTTTTCAGCTGCAGACCCTTTTGTATAAATGGCTGCCAGAGTGACCGTTCTTTTTTATGGGTGCCGGAATCATCACCACGGGAAATAAACAGAGGTTTGTTGTGGGCAATCTTTGATATGGCTTCTGCAATGCTGTGAGCTTTACTCAGTCCTGCCGGGTCATCTGCCGGGCCGACCAGTACAAAGTCATTATACATCAGAGCAAAACGTTGAATGCCGTAACCGTCTTTTATAAATTTTTTCTCGGCGTTGGGAGCATGTACCATTAACAGATCCACATCGCCATTTTGTCCCATTTTTAAAGCTTTGCCGGTACCGACAGCAATGACATGTACCTGATAGCCGCTTTGTTTTTCAAAAACAGGTAAAATACTTTGTAATAAACCGGAGTTCTGAGTGCTGGTAGTCGTTGCCAGACGAATAACCGGGTTGAACTTGTTGTTGGTATGATTTTGAGCAGCCAGGGTATTCACTGAGAAAAACATTTGTAAACAGGCAGAAATAATTAACAAACAATGTCTATAAAAAGAACGCATATGAAGTAATCCATGTAAAAGCATAATAAATTTAATACTTGAACATATCGTTCATATAACCAATAATCAAGTTTTAACAACAAAAAAAGCAGATTAGAAAAGATATGGAAAAAAATCAGAAAGATCAGGCCGTTATTAGAGCAATTTTAAAGCGTTTTGATGAACAGCGTTTACCGCGTTTACTGGAAATAAAAACAAATGTTAATGAGGGAAAAAAACTTACTGCTCATGAACTGGCTTTTCTGGAAGAAGTATTTAAAGATGCCAGAGAAAATGAATATTATCTGGATAAGGCAGATGCTCAGTTAAAAGATTTGTTTGTCAGGATTATTGGTCTGTATCATGAAATTACTGAAAAAGCGGTAGCAAACGAACAGAACCCTTAGGGATTATTGACCTTTCATCTATTTGCTGATTTTAGGCAAATTTTATTGTAACTACTCAGCGTATTCATTTTTTATCCGATTTCGTCGTTATTTTCGTACTCTACCCTCAAGGGGTACCTGGAAATGGTCACATATTTGTATATGCTCACATTCTCCGTGCGAATAAAGCCTTGAACCTAAATAAATCTAAACACGCTGAGTAGTTACATTTTATTTTGACTGCGTTATTTTCCCCCGGCACCTCGTAAAGCCTGTCCTTAAGGTCGAGGATAACAGCGGTGAGAACTATTTCCCAAAAGCCTTGTTTTTAGGGCGAAGAGCTAAGTTTACCTAAACCAGTTTGTTCCGATCCAGCCGGCCCACAGTAATAGTCAGAGCTTCATGGTGTTTTTTGGCCAGTTTAATCCAGTTGCGGATTTCCTTAATCAAAGGCTCTTCACCGACTCCATGACGTGGCGCATTGTTATTAATAGCGTGATCAAGACGGCCGGAATTAATATAAGTCCACTGTTTCTGGTTTTGTGAAACAATGCCGGTATGGCCTCTGGTTTCCAGTGAGAAGGATAAAATATCACCTCTTTGCATTAATTGCTGCATTTCCTGAAATATGTCATGGCTTTGCTGATCGATATTATTAACCTGTGTGACCGCCCTGTTATACACTTTACTACCCAGTGCTTCGGAGATCCCTTCTCCGGTAAAATAGGTGTTTTCAGCAAGGCCTTCGCTACGGGCTCGCTGTAATAGTTCACTGCTGAGACTGCCTTTGCCTCGATAGTGTACCCCCATATTCTTTAAACCCTCAACGACCAGAGTATAACAGTCCATCCTGTCATAAGCGGTACCCATTAGCGGTTTTACAGCATCGTCCAGTTTTATTGCCTTGCTGTGGCTTAAATTGGCAGCGGGAGCGCTATGGTTGGCTGCCTGAGCAGATGACCAGGACAGTTCCCGGGTTTCAGGATTAAGATAAATCATACTGCCGGAAGGAATTTGGGTAAATGATTTATTACTATTGACGGGTGCATGAATAATGCTCCAGCGCTGACCTTTATATTCAGGTAGTTCGGCCAAAAGGCTGGCAATATTGGGCCTGGCCTGATTCAGCTGTCCCAGTTTAATAGACTGCCGAGAATTTTGGACGGTATTGTCAGAGCTGGCAGTGAATGTAGTTATGTGATCAGCAGATACAGAATTTGGCTGAAAGTGTCTGCTGAACCGGTTATGATCTGACCATTTTATTTCCCGGGTAGCGGGGTTATAAAAAATTATGGTGCCTGAAGCAATGGCATTAAAATTTTTCTCCCGGTTGACGGGGTTATGAATAATAGACCAGGTTTTTGATTTTAATTGTGGATTGTCCAGTAATAATTGAGCCACCGTTTGTTTATTGGCAGACAGAGAACCCAGGGAGATCAGCCTTGAGTCTGGGGGAAAAGGATGATGAGTCCCTGTGTTTATTGATTTTTCTGCCGTTATTTTCTGGCTGATGCTCTCTACAGCTGACATGAATTGAGGCTGGTATGATTTTGCCTTAACAGGTAGGCAAAATTCGGCCGCAGTTCATCGTTATTAGCTGTTTGTTTGCCGGTATTGCTGATGACTGTTGATGATGATTGATTGATAGTCGGGACTGACATAAGAGTGTCTCACAAATTTTCCTGATTTATTCAGTATAATCGTTATAATTATCATGATTTAAAGCATAAAATATGCCAGCTGACGGTATCAGGCAATTTGTGAACTGGATGGGATATTAAATTCAGTTTCAAATTCTTCTGCGGTTAATGGTTTATAATATAAATAACCCTGTATCATCTGACAGTCAATTTCTTTTAAAAAGGTCAGTTGCTGCTGGGTTTCAACCCCTTCGGCAATGGTATTGATATTAAACTGCTGTGCCAGAACAATAATGGCCTGGGTAATGGCTTTATCTTCACGATTTCCTGGTAGTCCTTCAATAAAACTCCGGTCAATTTTAAGCGTATTGATGGGTAATTGTTTGAGATAGCTCATGGAAGAATAGCCGGTGCCGAAATCATCGACAGCCACTTTAATACCTAAGGATTGAAGATAAAGCAGTTTATCAATATTCTTGCGGGTATTTTTCATAACGGCGGATTCAGTTAGTTCTATTTCCAGGATATTGGGGTCGATATCCAGTTGTTTAAGTAATTTTTCCAGTTTCTGCACAAAGTCTCTGCGCTGGAAGTGAATCCCGGAGATATTAATGGATACGGTGTATTGCTGTTTGCTGGACTGATTCCAGTATTTTACCTGGGTCAGTGCTGTTTTTAATACAAACTCCTCCAGCTCCAGAATCAGGTTGGATTCTTCAGCCATGGGAATAAATTTATCTGTAGGCACAAGCCCTATTTTTTTATTTCGCCAGCGCAGTAATACTTCCATACTATTAATGGTTTCATTATGGCAATGAACCTGGGGCTGATAAACCAGATACAGTTCATTCTTTTTTAGAGCTGTTTTGAGCTCATTAACCAGGATAAATTTTTTGGCTTTTTGTTCATACAGCTTGTAGTGATAAAAATTGTAAGCATTTTTGCCATTTTCCTTGGCCTGATACATGGCCAGATCGGAAAATTTAAGCAGGGTATTCGCATTTTCTCCATCATCAGGAAAGATAGCAATACCAATACTGCAGCTGATAAAAGCGCGAGTTTCATGAAATAGATAGGGCTGTGAAATGGTGTTGATAATATTCTGGGCAATAGTGGCCATATGTGCTTTGCCATCCACATGCTTAACTATAATAGTAAACTCATCGCCACTGATACGAGCAATAAAATCATCAACCCGGGTACTGGTGCGCAGTCGGGATGCGGCTTCAACTAACAGCATATCGCCAAAGTCATGACCCAGGGTATCATTTACAGATTTAAACTCATCCAGATCAATAAAAAACAGGGCAAAGGGTTCCCTGGTGAGCTTATTGCGGGTCAGGGTTCTGGACAGATAGTTATAGAAACTATTGCGGTTGGGTAATTGTGTCAGCGTATCATAAAATGCCAGTGCTTCCAGTTCATTGGTTTTTTCTTTTACCTTATTTTCCATGGTGGTAGTTAATTCATCCAGTTCACAGGTCTTTTTCCAGAGTTCATCCTGAGTATGAATTCGGGTATTGGTTTCATTATCCAGCTGTGTAACTAATTGCTGATGGGTTATTTCCAGCTTAAAAGCAGCTAAAAGACTGCTATTAAAGCGCTGCACACTCACAGAAGAAAATGCAAAAATAAGCAGATATCCATAGAGATGAACTAATAGTTCTTCATGGAAGTGATTAAGATAAAAGATAAATACCGGTATTGCTATAGTAACAAGATAGGTAAAAAAAGCCTGACGCATAATACCCAGAGACGGGATGGTGGCAATAGTCATTATGCCGAGAAATAATAAAATATAGGTAAAATACAGATAATTATGTTCAGGTACAATAAAAATGAGCATGGCCACTAAAATACCATTAAGGCAGGAACCCAGAACAAACAGATAAATCCAGCTGGCAGGCTGAAGGCGATCAAAGGAACTATGATAGAGCACATTGCTGATACTGCGCAGAGCAAGAATAAAGAGATTAAAAAAATACCACTTGATAAGGGATTCACGAATAGCAGTGATGTCCCACAGCAGGAAAATAAACAGTGAAATAGCCAGAAAAAAACCGATAACTGAAATATTTAAAAATTGATAAAGGTAATCAGCCTGTTTACGGATTAGAAGTTGCTCGTTTTGCACCATAGAATAAACAGCGTTGTCAGTGAATCTTGAATTCTTGGGGTTAGGGGCTGTCCGAGAATAGAAGTCGAAGCGAGGGAAAGCTTTTTTGAGTCAGATGTTTCTATCATTTGAAGCCAATAGTTGTTCTATTAAATGAAAATGACAGGAAAATATGACCAAAATCAGTTTTTCCGCAGCAGGCTTTCTATTCTCGGACAGGCTCCTGGGATTATCAATTTTTAGTATCGTAGACTGAGAATGCATTATCAAGGGACTG
>JALVAL010000563.1 GCA_027011205.1 Gammaproteobacteria bacterium | reverse complement strand
AAGTAAGGCTTTAATAACGTTCAGCTGTCCGTGAGCGGCCGCAACCATCAGTGCATTGCCGCCATCCCTGTTGCGTAATTCCGTATGTGCGCCGGCCTTAAGCAGCATTGTAATAATGTTGACATATCCTTTTTGAGCCGCTGCCATTAAGGGGTTATTGCCGTCTTTGTCCTGAGTATCAATATTTGCACCGGCATCAATTAGTTCTTCAAGTACCTTAGGATGATTATAGATGACGGACATCATCAGAGCATCCCATCCGGCTCGTGTTTTAAAGTGCGTTTTTGCACCTTTTTTTAATAAAGTTGCAACCAGCTCATCATAACCGCCTTCAGAGGCGATAGTTAAAGCGGTGCAGCCGGGTGTAGTAACAGCATTGACATTAGCTCCCCTGGCGATGAGCAAATCCGCGGTCTCCTGATTGCCTTCTTCTATGGCAAACATCAGGGCAGTTTTACCATAGCGACTGTGGGTATCGGGACTGATCCCATGATCCAGTAGTTTTTTTACCATATCAATATCGCCGACCAGTGCTGCCTGCATGATATCTTTTTCCTGTGGGGATGGATCTTTCAGGTTATGGCTGGCTGCAGTTACTGCAGCACTGAGCAATAGCAATAGTGCACAGATAAAGAGGCTATAGTTTTGCTTAATCATTACCGGCTTCATGTATCAGAGCCATCTTCTTCATCAGGCTCGTCAGGATCTTCATGGGCAATACCTTTGTGACAGTCAATACAGGTCTGATCTTTTAACTGGGCACGAGGGTGTTGTTTGCGTGCCATACGATCCTGTTCACTAAAGGCCATATTGTCAAAATTATGGCAATTGCGGCATTCTCTGGAATCCGTGGCTTCCATTTTTGCCCAGACTCTGGATGCCATTTCCCAACGATGAGATTCGTACTTTTCTTTGGTATCAAGGGTTCCGAGAATTTCATGCATTACATCTTTATAAGCCAGGATTTTAGCCTTTATTTTAGCAAAGAATGGTTTGGGTACATGACAGTCAGAGCAAATGGCCTGTACCCCGGAGGCATTTTTATAGTGAACAGTTTCTTTATACTCTTCGTAATTAACTTTCATACTATGGCAGGAGGTACAGAACTCCATTTCATTGGTATAGGATAATATGGAATTAAAGCCTGCGAAAGCCAGTGTACCGGAAAAGAAAACCAGTAGTATCAGGAAAATATGTTTACGAGAAAAAAAACGCGAACTCTGGTTTGATGAATTGTCATCAGCCATTGTGTTTTCCTAATTGTTTTGAGTTACACATTTTATTATAAGACTGATTGTTATGTGCAAAATAAAATCTAGTCATCCAGAATGAAACATATTTACAGCCCGGTTTATGGTCTGCAGGGGGGGGACGCAGTTGTCATAAGCCAGCCGACTAATTCGTTTCATCTGGAATTTTAAAAATACTGCATTAGTTATGCCAATTTAGCCAAAATCAGGTAATAGAAGAATGATCAACAACCTTCAAAGCAGTAGTAAATGATAATTGTCATGTTTGTCTGTCATGACACACTGAAATGTCATGACAATTCAATGTCGGGATAAATTGTTTTAAGCCGGATCTGGTTTACCCAGCACCTTTGCTATCCTCGTCCTCAAGGTCGAGGATAGCAAAGGTGACAACTATTTCCTATAAGCCTCGTTTTTTAAAGCGAGCTGCCAGGTTAACAGAATCAGGAATATATTTTGATTGAAAATAAAACAGTCTGTTAAACAGTGCCATATTTTTATTTATAAAAGACACTATACTTACGCAGAATTGTAGTGATGAATGCAATGGAAAATTGATAATGCAGGAAAAAATTAACTATGTCGACTGATATCAATAACAAGTCCGATGAACAGCTAAAAAAGAAACGGCCAAAGAAGTCCAGGGGCCGCTATAAAGTTGTTTTTAAAGGACGTTTGCTGAACGGTTTTAGTAAAGAGACGGTGGTTGAAAATATTTCCCGTCTGACCAAAATCCCTGAGCAAAAAATTCAGCAAAAGTTTTTTTCCGGCAAAGCGGTTATTATCCGCAGAGCTCATGATGAAGCACATGCTCAGAAATTACAGCAGTTATTTACCGGAGCCGGTCTGGAAGTTATTATTCTTAAGGACAGGCTGCCTGACACTCAGGCAGACAAACCTCAAAATCAACAAAAAAAACCAAACTACCAAAAAAAAAGCAGGACTTTGTTGGTATCAGTAATAGTCTTGCTAATACTGGCAGCTATCGGTGTTTATCTGTGGCTGCAATACCATCGTCAACTGGAAGTGCCCCAGCAGATTACCAGCATAGAATCTTCATTGGCTAATAAGCAGTTAATTTTTCTGGCTTATGCTAACTATAAACGGCTCAATACTCTGGAAAAATACCTTGTTAATGATCCTGGAGCCTTACCTGGTATCGACAGTGATCTTTTTGATCACTTAAAAAAATCAGCAATTGTGCCTGAAAAAACTCTGTCACATGTGCTTATGGCCAGTTATCTGCAGGATAAAAAAGTGGTAACTCATATCTTTTTGCTGGGACAGTTTCCAGTGGCAGCTGTTACAAAGTTTCTGCAGAAATATTATCAGGGTAAAGTTATTAACGGGGCCGGCAATCGAATTCGTATTGCCCAGATTAATCCGCTTAACTGTAAGCCACTGGCATATAAAGAGGTTTTAGTTGAACCCAATCGAATTATAATTTCATCTGATGGAGAACTGGATAATATGATTGAAATTCTGGCTAAAGCACCTGGGCAACAGACGGATGTTTCCGGCTGGGATAAATATCGCAGTGATAAACTGCTGGCTCTGGCGTTATTTCAACCGGAACAAAGCAGTGAACTAAGTAGCGGTATCATGTCTGAGGTTGTTAAAGATATGGCACATAAAAACCCGGCAGTTCAGAGTCTGTTTGCTGGACTGGGTGTACAGTTACTGCCTGCTGCCGGCCTGGTGGATATTCGTCTGAACAGTTCTGATCAAAAATGGCTGGCAAATATGTACACTGAGTTTCTACAGCAGATTAAGGCGATGAAGAAAAAAAGCAAAGGCCTGAAAAGCGTGCGAACCTTATTAAACAAGGTCAGTATTGAGCAGGAGGAAGGTCAGTTGGAGCTTAATTTACTGCTGGATGAAGAATTAAAATCATCAGTTCAACGGTCAGTCAATGATTTTATTGATATTTTCTTTTTGATGGATGTTCAGCAGGTAAAAGGAACTCCAGTACCATCAAAAGAGAAAATAAATGATAAGCCGGTGCAATACCGGGCGCAGCTGGATAAAAATCAGCTGCCTTCGTTTAAGCCGCAATACGATCAGTTTTTTAAACCGTTCTGGCAGGAGGGGCCTTTTGCTCTGAGCATTGAAAAACTATTACTGGAAAAAGATCAAATTGTTCTGCAGTTAAGAGGCAAAGGACAGAATATTGATAATGCGGGTAATAAACAGGCGCGTATTCGGATCATTGCGGTTGAAAATGAGCAGGGCAAAAATGTTATGGCCAATGCAGCCTGTCATAAAACTGCTTCGCCAGATGACTATTTTAGCTATTCCGATGCTGCTAAAACGGCTTTTGTTAATAATAGACCAATAACATATCATGAACTGGAATTACGTAAAAAGATTCGCCTGAAAAAAGGGCTCGATTTTTCCACAGTGCGTACTCTGAAAGCTGAAATCGATCTGAATTTGCCAACCCGGACTGAAATAGTCAGTTTTGCCAAACCAGCAGTGAATAAAGAAATATCAAAATACGGCAGTCGAATTATATTTAAACCCAGTGCGGATGATATACTGATTTACACTATATCCGGTAATGGGCAACGTATCCTTGCTATCAGAGCACAAAATAAAAAACATCAATATCTGAGTAATTCATCGGTCTCATCAATGACTAATCTGTTTGGTTCCGGTCGTTCTGTTACCCAAAACGTTCAGGGTAATATTGCTTTTGTTGAAGTGGTGTATGCCCGTGCCATAGAGCATCTGGTTTATCCGGTCAGTATGAGTAAATTTCCACCTTATGCTGCGGATGGACAGTGGCAATATCCTCTGGAAGCCGTTAAGCTATCGTCACTGGCACGCTGGAATAATCTCTATCAGGATTATCCATCAATTACCCTGGAGGCTCAGAACCGCTGGTATGGAAAACGACTGGCCATCTGGCATGAAGGGCCATTTAATCTGGGACTGTATGCACTTAAAACCAGTCGTTATTTTGGTACTACTGGCCGGATATTGCTCAGGACTCCGGTTATTGATGAGTTAAGGCATAATTTTTCAGCACTGGAAGTGGTGATTAACAATTCACTTAAAAAAAAGCCGCTTAAAGATGATAAGGCTAATAATAGCCAGTCTGGTTTTTATTTGCTGGAGGCAAAAGGGTATTATTTGAACGGTGAGTTTGTTCTGGACAGGAATAAACCCTATATGGATACCACTATTGATTTTAAATTACCTTATAAAAATGAGAAAAAACCACTGACTGCCATTGAGGGTGAAATTATTGTTCACCTGCCGTTGTCCAAACATAACAGCAGTTTCAGTGATTTGAATATTGGCGCCTTATGGGAAGATGAAGGGGTTAAAGTCAGACTGGTGCGCCTGAGCAATACCATAATGGGGTTTGAGGTATCGGGCAGCAAGGATCGGTTATTGCATATCAGTTTACTGGATAAGGATAATAATAGAATTTCTATGGCCTCAATTAATCACGGTTTCGGCTCAAAACAGTCTGAGCAGATCCTGTTACATTATCAGGGTGTACCGGTGAAGGCTCTGTTGACGGTGTCCGAGGGGCAGCAGCTGCGTTCTTATCCGTTTCGTCTGCAGCTGGAATAATTTAGAAAATTACAGGATCTCATTTGAATTTAGACATAAGTAATAATACCTTGCATCTGCTGATACTGTCGGTCTTTGTGGCTTACTTTGTATTTCACTCACTGATGGCCTCTATTATGGTGAAACAATGGGTGGCCGGACACTGGCCGGGATTTATGCCTTATTACCGGCTGTTGTTTAATGCCCTGGCTATTATTCTGTCCATTCCGCTGGTGATCCTGACGTTTCTTTATCCCGGTGAGCCTATATGGCAGTGGCATGGAACAGGATTTTATCTGACCTCGGTACTGGCTCTGCTGGCGGTTGCCGGTTTTGTATCTTCCTTAAAGCATTACGACCTGTCAGAATTCTGGGGTACTCGTCAGGTACGGGAAGGGAATAAAAGTGTCCATGATCAGGAGCAGTTTCAAATTTCACCGTTTCATCGATATGTGCGTCATCCCTGGTATTTTTTCTCTCTGGTTATAATCTGGACCCGTGATATTTATTCTGTCCAACTGGATGTTTATTTGCTGCTAAGCTGTTATTTTATTTATGGTTCCTGGCTGGAAGAAAAAAAACTGCTGGCCTATCATGGTGAAGTGTATAAAAAATACCAGCAAAAGGTGGCGGGGGTTTTTCCTTTGCCCTGGAAAATCCTCAGCCGGCAGGAAGCTCAGCAATTACTGAGTGAATATCAAAAAGCCTAAGTCTCACAAAGCAATAGCAGGCAGCTGATATATAGCTCTTTAAACTTTAAATTTATGCACTAATTTTTTAAGAGTTTGTGCCAGTTCTGAAAGTTGAGAACTGGCGGTACGGGTTTCAGTGGCTTTTTCCTGAGAGTAGGTGGCGTGTTCATGAATTTGCTGAATATTTTCATAAATATTATGGGTAATAATAC
>JALVAL010000562.1 GCA_027011205.1 Gammaproteobacteria bacterium | reverse complement strand
ATCTTTAGCTGATTTAGCTAAAGGATGAATCTCTTTAGTGACCAAGTCAACTACATTTTCAACAGCAGAGTTAAGTAGCTCTGCAATCATAATCATAAAGTATGTAATTATCAATACTAGTTTATAAATTAGCTCAAATGGTAAAAAGTAGATAGCAGGGAAAATAACTAGAGCCACTAAAAGCTCTAGCTTAAAAGAGGTCTCATTTTTAATTGCATGTACTAGTCCATCTAAGGCATAAGAGGCATTTTTAAATAGGGTATATTTAGGCTTGTTGTTCATTTTATAGTCCAAAAGTTAAGTAGATTTGACCATTTCGTACATCAATTCCTTTAACAAGACTTGAGCCAACCATTCCTGCTTTTTTAATGTTATAAATAGGTTTTTTTGCAATTGTCTCAGCAATAATCATACCCAAAGAGTGCCGCATATTATCAGTAAGATACTTAGCTAGAGAGAAGTCCTGAAATTTTAGCTCTTCTACCATTGGATTTGCTAAGTATAGATTTTGTGTTTTTGGGTCAAAACGTACACCTGATGCTAACTTGAGACTACCTTGAATACCATCTGAAATTAACATATTAGTAAATTTAAAAGATGTACCTACATTAAGTTTGTTACTCCCTTGCTTTCCAAGCACAGTGGGGTCAGAGATTTCAACGGTTCCTAAGGTTCTTTTCTCTTTTACTGGAAACTGTTTTGCTAAAGTAGTGTTTATTATTCCCATTGGAACAGCAACTGAATAACCTCTACCTTGTGGGTCTACTCCTACACATGCAGTAAATAGACCAATAGAGACTCCTAATGTAATTAACATAAGTTTATTGAGCATACTTCTTATATTTTTCATTGTTTTCCTTGATAATATTTTTCTTTTACTTTATACCATGTTCTTTATTATAGGCTTCAATTTTACGTAGATAAGCTGCACGTTTTCTAGCTCTTACTGTTTCTCTTTTTGCCAAGTCAATTCTTGCTAAAGTTTTATCTACTATTAGGTAACGATGTTTTACTAACTTACCTACAATTTTTTGAAAGGTTGGAGCTGCTGTTTGAGAAGCAAAATAGACTTTTTTAGGTTTAATCACAAAGACACCAATGGTAAACTTATGTCCAAACTCATCATTGGCAAATCCATAAAAGCTACTATGATATTTTTCAACATAATGTCCTCTCTCAGAGATATGTGCTGTACCTGTTTTTCCTCCTACTATAAGACCATCATATTGAGCTGCTGTTCCTGTTCCTTGGTTAACTGTTGCTTGTAGCATCTTATTAATAATATGTGCAGTTCTTGTAGAACAAGCTTGTACATTGACAACATCTCTAGGAACTTCATATGTTTTTCCATTTTGGTCACTCATATACTCTACAATTTTAGGCGTGACTATTACTCCATCATTGTTAAAGGCACTATAACCACGAACAAGTTGTATAAAGTTTGCCAACATTCCATACCCATATGCCATATTGGCACTGTGGGTTTTGTGGTTTAGTTGAGATGC
>JALVAL010000561.1 GCA_027011205.1 Gammaproteobacteria bacterium | reverse complement strand
GGGTATCAAAAGAGCCCTATAGTTAAAAAAATCCATTTTATAGGAAATGTTCAATTTTAAATTGATTCAGCGAGAATTGCTGCTTAGTTAATCCCCTGACTTCCAATTTTGTAAAAAAATGTTAGGATCAATAAGTTAAGCTATAATTACACTAACCTGATACGAATTATCATTGATTTGAGGATGATATTTAGCCGATGTACACTCATTGTCCAAACTGCAACACCCATTTTTCTATCACCCGGGAAGACCTTGCTATTGCCAATGGCAAAGTTCGCTGCGGCAAGTGTGACTATGTGTTTAATGCCCTGGAAAATTTATATAATAATCAGGAGCAACCTCAATCTCCCCAACTTGAAACGGCCATGATTTCTGCTGTGGATGAGGATTCTGCACCACCTCAAAATACTGAACTGCAAAGCAGCACTGAAACGATCCTTGAAGAAAATGCACTCACTGAGCAGACAGATACTGATATCAGCCCGCCTGAAGAATCTGAAACGCCGTACTCTTTTACGCCGCCGCTGGCCAGCATTGATATTAAAGAAAAGATGGAGCGTATTGCCGCCTCATTATCTGCAGCAACTCAGGAGTTAAAAAATGCCCGAAAATCAGTCGGGTTTGAACGTGCCGACACAGTCACAATAAAGACCGATCAAAAGACAGCAAATGCCGACACCTTAACGGATTTAGAAACGCCCTCTGAACATATTGAAGCCAAACCTTCAGCAGACATAGAGTCTTCAGCACCTCAGGACTACCCTGTGAGCAACGAAGCTCCCGTTGATGCTGAACAAATTAGCGAAGCCCTGAAAAATTGTGAGCCCGAATCTATAGCTGAGCCAGAAGCACTGGATAAAACAGTAGGCAGCCATTCTGATACCGCAGATGCAGCTACGGCCGAAGAGTCAGAACCTCCCGCACTGGTGGACGAACTGGAGCTGGTGGACTTTTCTGAACACCTGGAAGACGATATAAGTCACCAGACTCCAACAGATTACAAATCTCATAGTATTGATGAAGGTGATATCGATATTCTAAACAGCCTGATTGATACACCTGAACAGGCCAGTAAAGCTCCTGACAGCATTATTGATGAGTTAAATGATATCAACCTGAGCCTGTCTGATGACGAGGTTTCCCTTGACGAAGAACTGGAAGAACTGGAAGAACCCGATAATAACAATGACATTCTAAATGAATTAAAACAACTTGAACAGGAATTTGAAAACACCGTTACTACGAGTGAAGATATATCAGGCGACGATTTTGATACTCCCTCATCAGAAATCGATGATAATTTGGCAGCACAAAACAGTTCTATAAGCACACCACCCAATACCCTGGAAGAAGTGGTACCCTCATTTCTCAATCAGAATCAGTCAAAATCCAGCCGGCCCGCAGTCATGTTCAGCTGGCTGTTTGCGACTATTATTATGCTGTTATTACTGGCTGTTCAATACCTGCACTTTAACAGCCTTAAACTGGCAGACGACCCTGATTTTCGTCCTTTTCTGGAAACACTCTGCCCACTAAGTGGCTGCGCACTGCCACTAAGAAAAGCACCTGAAGACATTGTTACCATTAATCATGATGTACATACTCACCCCTCAGTAAAAGACGCTCTGGAAATTCAGTTAAGCTTTAAAAACAAAGCCGGCTATACCCAGCAATATCCCATACTGGAAGTCATTTTTTCTAATCCCCGTGGCGAAGTCATTGCACGTAGAAAATTTTCACCGAATGAATATCTTAACAACTCTCTTAACAGCAGAGAATCTTATATCGCCGGTATCAAACCCAATCAAACTCAAAAAGTGGACTTACAGATTGTCGACCCGGATCCCGCTGCTCTGCTCAGTTTTCAGTTTAATTATCTGTAAAGCGGCTCAAAACTGATGGATATTGGGCCCTGGAAAATCAGGGCGTCCGATACCTCCACTCAAGCTCCGGCTATTCTGGCTCCAATGGCGGGAGTCACAGACAAACCTTTTCGACAGTTATGCCGCAATATGGGAGCTGCTCTGGCTGTTTCAGAAATGGTCACCTCTAAAGCCGAATTGCAGCAAACCTTAAAAACCCGTTGCCGCTTAAACCATCAGGGTGAAGACAGCCCTGTCAGTGTACAGATAATGGGTACATCTCCTGAGCAAATGGCGTATTCGGCCCAGTATAATGTCTCCAATGGTGCCGATATTATTGATATCAATATGGGCTGTCCTGCCAAAAAAGTCTGTAATATTGCCGCAGGCTCGGCATTATTAAAAGATGAGCCGCTGGTGAGAAACATATTAAGCTCTGTCGTCAAAGCAGTGGCGGTTCCAGTAACCTTGAAAATTCGAACCGGCTGGGATCCGGAAAATATAAATGCTTTGAATATTGCTCATATTGCTGAACAATGTGGTATTCAGGCACTCACTATTCATGGTCGAACCCGGGCCTGCAGCTATAAGGGCGATGCAGAATACAGCACTATCAAAGCCGTAAAGCAGGCCGTTAACATTCCTGTTATTGCCAATGGTGATATTACTAGTGCAGAAAAAGCTGAGTCCGTCCTGCAGTACACCCGAGCCGATGCCGTAATGATTGGCCGCACGGCTCTGCACTCCCCCTGGATTTTTGCAGATATCAATCATTACCTCAGCACCGGCCAGCATCTGCCCGAGCCGGATCTTGCTGAACGAGAAGAAATTTTACTCAATTTACTTTCTGAGCTATACAAATTTTACGGTGAAAATCATGGACTTAGAATTGCCCGTAAACATATTGCCGCCATCATAAAACCGCTGCCCGGCGGGGAGCCATTCTGGCATAAGGTTAACCGGATTAGTAATGCCCGACAGCAATACCAGCAGATTCAATTATTCTTTAAAAATATTGACTGATTACTCTTAGTAAACCCAGCACCTCGACTTTAAAGACGAGGTGCTGGATAAACGAATATATGTCACTGAAGATACTGGATTTCCTGCCATATAATCTTAGGTGTTTCTGAACCTGATGAATGATTAGCATTAATGTCAGCAAATATGACAAAAGTCAAAAAAGTTGAATTTGCTTTTAAATGTAAGAATATTCTGACACCCCCCGATTCATTTAAGTCTATAATATAGGCCTCCTCGTCGTAATGATTTTACTTTTAGTTCACCGTAATTTTTAGGTTAAGTCCATGTCCATAGAACAAGATATTTTACCTGCTGTTAAGGGTATAATCACCCCAACTACTGAAACCAGAACAACTGAAACCAGAACAACTGCTACAGATGATACCGCAATACTCAGAAACTGCGTACGTTCTGTATTAACCAGTTACATAAATGATCTGGGAGGTCATAGTGTTGATAATTTATACCAGCTGGTACTGGCTGAAGTTGAAGCCCCCCTACTGGAAACTGTACTGGGACATACCAGGGGCAATCAGAGTAAGGCGGCTCAAATGCTGGGAATTAACCGGGGTACATTACGCAAAAAGCTTAAACAATACAATATTAACGACTAAAAACCTTTAACTCAAAAAACGGCACAATTAAAAACACAATTAATTTTTTTGTTGTTTCACACCCTTTTTCCAATTATCATATTTTGATCCTGCATTGTCCTGTTAGTGACAGTGTATCGCTATAACCAATACTGGAGTATCTTGAATGGCTGTAATTAAAACCGCACTGATCAGTGTCTCAAATAAAGACAATCTTATTGAATTTGCTCAGGCATTATCCACTATGCAGGTCAATATACTTTCTACTGGCGGTACGGCCAAATTGCTGCAGGACAATAATATTCCTGTTACTGAAGTATCTGATTATACCGGTTTTCCGGAAATGATGGATGGCCGGGTCAAAACTCTGCATCCTAAAGTACATGGCGGAATTTTAGGTCGTCGCGGAATAGATGATGATATTATGACTAAGCATGGTATTGATGCCATTGATATGGTAGTCGTCAACCTTTACCCCTTCGAAGCCACCATAGCCAATCCTGACTGCGATCTGGACACGGCCATTGAAAATATTGATATTGGCGGTCCAACCATGGTGCGTGCTGCTGCTAAAAATCATAATAGTGTCGCAATTGTCGTCAACCCCGGTGACTATGACAGTATTATTGCAGAAATGAACAGCTCTCAGGGTGAACTGTCTAAGAAAAGTCTGTTCCAGCTGGCAGTAAAAGCTTTTGAGCATACCGCCAGATACGATGGTCATATTGCCAACTATCTCGGTACTATTCACTATGACGACCAGCAGAAAGAACTGTTCCCGCAAACTTACAGTCTGCAATTTAACAAATCTCAGCAAATGCGCTATGGCGAAAATCCCCATCAGAATGCCGCATTTTATGTTGAATCCAGCCCTCAGGATGCCTGTGTAGCCACTGCCGCTCAAATTCAGGGTAAGGAATTATCCTATAATAATATCGCTGACACCGATGCCGCACTGGAATGTGTTAAGCAGTTTAATGAAGCACCGGCCTGTGTCATTGTAAAACATGCGAATCCCTGTGGTGTTGCTTTGGGTAATAGTCAGCTGGAAGCTTATGATCGCGCTTTTCAAACCGATCCCACATCAGCTTTTGGCGGTATTATCGCCTTTAACCAGCCGCTGTCTGCTGAAACAGCCAAAGCTATTGTAGAGCGTCAGTTTGTAGAAGTTATTATTGCCCCGGAGGTTGCTGAAAATGCCCGGACTATCCTTGCAGATAAAAAAAATGTCCGGGTACTGACCTGTGGTCAGTGGTCTGATACCCCGGTATCAGGCTGGGATTATAAACGGGTCAATGGCGGTCTGCTGGTACAGGAACGAGACCTGGGCATGATCACTGAAGCGGATTTAAAAGTGGTTACCAAGAAGGTGCCCACTGACGAACAGATGGCTGATTTAATTTTTACCTGGAAAGTCGCCAAGTTTGTAAAATCCAATGCCATTGTCTATGCTCGCGACAAACAGACTATCGGGGTAGGCGCAGGACAGATGAGCCGGGTTTATTCTGCAAAAATTGCCGGTATTAAAGCCGCCGATGAAAATCTGCAAGTACCCGGCTCAGTCATGGCTTCTGATGCATTCTTCCCCTTCCGGGATGGTCTGGACTCTGCTGCTGAAGCGGGTATTTCTGCGGTTATTCAGCCTGGAGGTTCGATGCGGGATCAGGAGGTTATTGATGCTGCGGATGAACATGGTATTGCTATGGTGTTTACGGGAATGCGGCACTTCAGGCACTAAGCGTTCAACAGAGCATTTTCCCCTTTTTAATACCTGAAGAAGAAAGGGGAAATTCTGATTGTTAGCTTATCTTGCTTATGACAATCAGAGAGCCGAACAGATTCAACATAAAACCATTGGCTGTGGCGTGAGAGTTCAATCTGTAGTCGCTGTAAGGGTTTCCCTTTATTCCTCAGTATCAGTATTATCGGTATCAGTATCATCGGTATCAGTATCATCGGCATGAATGATCTCAACCCTGAATTCAGCATACCAGGCAACTACTGAACTGATGACAACAAGTACAGGAGCCAGAATAAATAATAGACTTCCTATGCCCACTCCAGCCGTAAGCGGGATCTCCAGTACTTTTTTGCCACTGTTTTTTTTGATTATAAGCCGGCGTACATTGCCTTTCTCAATCATGCTTTTGATATAGGCAATCAGCTCATTCCCCTTGACTATTATATCGCTGGCTTTTTTACTCATGTTCTGTTTTTCCTTAGAGTTGATCTTCAGCGACCATCTTAT
>JALVAL010000560.1 GCA_027011205.1 Gammaproteobacteria bacterium | reverse complement strand
CTTTAAAACTGCGGTATTTAATATTACTGACCATTAACAAACCGGCGCCGATAGTCATAAGCAGTACCAGATATTTCAAGTTTTCACCATTGATCTGATTTTCTGCACACACCCAGACAAAACCGACCACAAAACCGGCAGCAGCGGGACTGGCAAGCCCCTGAAAATAACGTTTATCAGCATGCCCAAGCTGGGTATTAAAACGTGCCAGACGTAATGCTGCACTAACAACATAAATAAACGCCGCAATCCAGCCGATTTTACCCAATGCAGATAATGACCAGGTATACATTATTAAAGCAGGTGCAATACCAAAAGAAATCATGTCTGACAGGCTGTCGTATTCCGCTCCGAAATCACTCTGAGTATTGGTCATACGAGCAACCCGGCCATCCAGGCCATCCAGAATCATGGAGATAAAAATAGCCAGTGCAGCGGCTTCAAAACGATCATTCATGGCTGCTATAACTGCGTAGAACCCACCGAAAAGTGCCCCGGTGGTAAATAAATTGGGTAGTAGATAAATACCACGGCGATGTTTTAAATGAGGATCGTTTTTTTTCACGGTTTCACCTTCCCCCCCCGTGATTTTGCTTACGTTATCTGAATTCGAATTTTCCATAGTTTGTCTCAAAACAACTGATTAATTTATTAGATATGTTAACATACCAGGGTATATTTAAGAAAATTTAGCTTGATAACTCATATCTCTGACTTAACAGACAAATACCAGATAATGAATAATCAATTCATACACAATCCAGTTTTCTATTGATATTTGTCAATTAAAGATTATACTTTTAATGTGTAAATCTACTTAGACAATAAAGGAATTGTGATGTCTACTATCAATAACGAACAACTAACACCAGAAAATAATCTCTCATCCAGCCATATACCAGCTCGTCGGCTGTTTTTAAAAGGTACTCTGGTCTCAGCAACTATTGCTGCAACCGCCTCTACACAAGTTTTTGCAGATTCTCAACTGATTAAAATTCCAGCCGGAATAATTTATACCAAAGATAATCCAGGCAGATGGTCCAAAAAAACAGGTGGACATTTACCTCGAATCAGTGTATCAGGTAACCAGGTCACTATTAAAACAAAGCATAATATGTCACACAGACATTATATTGTACGTCATACTCTGGTATCACATGATGGCCAGACATTAGGGGCCAAAACCTTCTCACCTGATGATGATGATGCCATTTCCAGCTATACTCTGCCCGCGGGTTACAAGGGTAAACTGTATGCCACCAGTTTCTGTAATAAACATGATATGTGGTTAAATGAAACTCTGGTTTAAAAGGTATTAGGGGCGATTGAAACACAATAGCCCCTAAGCAAAAAAATAGCCTGTTCAACATTATGCTGAACGGGCTATTTTTCTGGCTGCTATAAAGTTTAGTTCTTATCTTTATCTACCAGTGCATTTTCTGTGATCCATGGCATCATGGCACGTAATTTACCGCCCGTCTGCTCAATGGGATGGGCAGCATTATTACGACGCCAGGCTGTCATTTCAGGATAATTAGTCTGCCCTTCCATAATAAAGCGTTTGGCATAATCGCCATTTTGAATATTATTTAAAGCCTCTTTCATGGCTCTGCGACTTTCATCATTAATCACTTTAGGTCCGGTTACATACTCACCATATTCTGCATTATTGGATATGGAGTAGTTCATATTAGCGATTCCGCCTTCGTACATCAGATCAACAATCAGTTTAAGTTCATGCAGACATTCAAAATAAGCCATTTCAGGTGCATAACCGGCTTCAGTCAGCGTTTCAAAGCCCGCTTTAACCAGTTCTACTGCACCACCGCATAATACCGCCTGCTCGCCAAATAAATCTGTTTCAGTTTCATCTTTAAAAGTGGTTTCGATAATACCGGTACGACCCCCACCGATACCTGAGGCATAAGATAAGGCCACGTCTTTGGCTTTACCAGAAGCATCCTGGAAAAGAGCGATAAGATCCGGAATACCACCGCCTTTAACAAATTCAGAACGTACCGTATGACCTGGCGCTTTAGGGGCAATCATAATAACATCGAGATCAGCACGAGGTACAATCTGGTTATAATGGATACTGAAACCATGAGCAAAAGCCAGAGTAGCACCCTGTTTAATATTGGGTTCAATTTCGTTTTTATATAATTGAGACTGAAACTCATCCGGGGTTAAAATCATAACCAGATCAGCATCTTTGACCGCATCAGTAGTATTTTTAACCGTCAGTCCGGCTGATTCAGCCTTGGCTGCAGAGGCTGATCCGGCACGTAAAGCAATAGTTACATCGACACCGGAATCTTTCAGATTGTTGGCATGAGCATGGCCCTGAGAACCATAACCTACGATAGTGACCTTCATTCCTTTAATGATAGAAAGATCGCAATCTTTATCATAATATATATTCATTTTCTAAACCTTATTAGTTATATTTCAAATAATTATTTTAAAAACCAGCCAGAGACAGTTGACAACAGTCCTGAGCTGACCTTATACATGTAACGCAGAATTACCACGTGCTATACCCATAACACCCGAACGAACGGTTTCCAGTATAGTGTCACATTCAAACGCCCCAACAAATGCATTCAGTTTATCACTGGTGCCTGTTAACTCAATGGTGTATGAGTTTGGGGTAACATCAATAATATTACCTCGAAAAATAGTGGTTAAACGCATAATTTCATCACGTTTGGTACCCGCAGCCTTGACCTTAATGAGCATCATTTCACGTTCAATATGATGAGCACCATGCACATTCAGGTCATTTAATTTAACCACATCCACCAGCTTGTTTAACTGCTTGGTGATCTGTTCAATAATTTCATCCGAACCATGAGTCACCAGAGTCATACGTGACAGGGTTGGATCTTCTGTTGGTGCCACCGTCAGGGACTCAATATTATAGGCACGCGCTGAAAAAAGACCGGCAACTCTGGACAGTGCTCCGGATTCATTTTCAAGTAATATAGATATAATATGTCGCATTTTTCTTATTAACCTTATCTGTTAAACCAGTTCACTATCAGGAGCCAGTTCCATTTCATGCTGACCTTTACCTGCTGCGATCATGGGATAGACATTTTCTTCACGATTGGTAATAAAATCAATAAACACCAGTTTGTCTTTCATAGCAAAGGCTTCTTTTAATGCATCTTCCACATCACTGGTCTGGTCAACCTGCATACCAACATGACCATAACTTTCAGCCAGTTTGACAAAGTCAGGTATGGAATCCATATATGACATGGCATATCGACCTTCATAGAAAAATTCCTGCCATTGCCTGACCATACCCAGATAACGGTTATTAAGATTAATGATCTTTATCGGCAGCTGATATTGTAAACAGGTTGCCAGTTCCTGAATATTCATCTGAATACTGCCCTCACCCGTTACACAGGCAACCGTTTTATCCAGGTGAGCCAGCTGGACACCCATAGCCGCAGGCAAACCAAAGCCCATAGTGCCCAGACCACCGGAATTAATCCACTGTCTTGGCCTGTCAAACTTATAATACTGGGCAGCAAACATCTGATGCTGACCAACATCGGAGCTGATATAAGCTTCACCCTTAGTAACTTCGTGTAATTTCTCAATCACGTACTGGGGTTTAATAACCTTGGTCTTTCTATTGTACTTAAGGCAGTTTTTCTTACGCCATTGCCTGATTTTTTTCCACCAGTCCTTAATGGCTTCCTTGTCGGTATTATCCTGATCGTCCTTGAGCAGTTTTAACATAGATGTCAGAACATCATCCACATCACCCACAATAGGCACATCCACCTTAACATTTTTTGAAATTGAAGATGGATCAATATCAATATGGATAATTTTGGCGTTAGGGCAGAAATGCTCCAGATGGCCGGTAATTCGATCATCAAAACGAGCACCTACGGCAATTAATACATCCGTTTCATGCATGGCCATATTGGCTTCATAAGTACCGTGCATGCCCAGCATACCCAACCACTGGTCATCACTGGCCGGATAGGCACCCAGTCCCATTAAGGTACTGGTAATGGGGAAACCTAAACGCTGTACCAGAGTTCTTAAAGACTGAGAAGCATTGGATAATACTACACCACCACCAGTATAAAATACCGGGTGTCTGGCACGTAAAATTAACTCCATGGCCTTTTTAATCTGATACTGGTGTCCCTTAATCACTGGATTATAAGAACGCATTGAAATCGTCGCCTGATAGGTATAGGGGATCTTGATATTAGGATCCGTAATATCTTTTGGTATATCTACAACCACGGGTCCTGGACGCCCGGTAGAGGCCACATAAAAAGCCTTTTTAAGTGTTTCAGCCAGATCTTTTACATCTTTAACCAGAAAGTTATGCTTAACACAGGGGCGGGATATGCCGACAGAATCTACTTCCTGAAAGGCATCACTGCCAATGACTGCGGTGGGTACCTGTCCGGTTAACACCACCAGTGGAATAGAATCAAGATAGGCAGTTGCAATACCTGTCACCGCATTGGTCATTCCTGGCCCGGATGTTACCAGAGCCACGCCAGTTTTACCGGAAGAACGGGCATAACCATCCGCAGCATGAACAGCAGCCTGTTCATGACGAACCAGAATATGCTTTACATCATCTGCCTGGAACAGGGCATCATAAATATGCAATACCGCACCGCCCGGATAACCAAACAGATACTCAACACCCTCATCTTTGAGGAACTGTGCAATAATTTCGGAACCTGATAATTCCACTATTTAACTCCCGTATAACCTTTGTCTTGAGTCTGCAATTGACAACTGATTTTGCTGTCGACAAAACATTACCCTAACTAATTATGCCATATCATTGAACAAATCAATCTTGCATTATACCTTGTAAGAAAGAGTGTTTCAGCAAAAAAACACAACAGAAAGCAAATAATTTATCAGAAAATGGAAATATATTAAAATAAAGATAAATGAGAAGGAAAAAAGACAGGATACAGGGTTTTTATATAGAACTTATCCC
>JALVAL010000559.1 GCA_027011205.1 Gammaproteobacteria bacterium | reverse complement strand
GACCAATAGTTTATTGCATTGAACTATTTTAGAGCTACAATGTCTATATGAGTAGGTAACTTGATGCACACAGCAGTAGCGAGTTACTTATAGGAGTCTCGTGGAAGCAAGAGACACCTTAATCATTACATTTCCTTTGATTATTTAATCAAGCCGGGGTTCATCCCACCCCGGCATTTTTATGCCTGCTATTTACCCAGCACCTGGTAAGGGCCTCATCCTTAAGGTCGAGGATAACAGAGGTGACAACTATTCCCAAAAGGCCTGGTATTTTAAGGCGAGGTGCTGGGTTTACTCAACTGTCTAAATGCGGTACCCGCCATGGCGTCGGCGATTGATAATATCCATTATAAAAAGTCCCAGAATGAAACCTGCACCGCCAATTACAACAGCCAGAAGATACTCTTTTTTAAACCAGCCCTTATTAAAAAAAGAAGCTTTTTTCAGCCAGGACAGAGACTCGTTATCCATGATCATATTAGTCTTTTCGCTATCCTGTACTGTGGCCAGAGCAGCAATTTTGCTCAATCGCTGTTTGAGCTGCTGATTAATCTGTCTGGCATTTTCCTTTTGTGCCTGTCTATCCTGAAAATCCAGCTGTTCCCAGGCTTTAAGTTCTTCTTTTAAGCCTGCGATAGTCTCTTTATAATCCGTGATTTTTTGCTCCAGCGCATTATCTTTATCTGCTGCATCAGCGGCGGCAGGTGAGCTGCCCTGAAGTTGTTGCTGTAACTTCTGCAGCTGTACTTCAAGCTCCGCAACCCGGGATTCTGCTGGCTGTTCCAGGGTGATAAACTGGCTGGCAAGCCAGCCTTTGCTGCCATCTTTTAATTGTACCTGACTAAATTTTTTTTCCGCCTTTAAAATACTGATGCTTTCACCACCACTGACCAGCTCAACAACCGGACTGTCCATTGCCGGAAGGGTATGCAGACCCAGTTGTAAATGGGTCGTAATGTAATAAACTTCTGGTTTGACATCTGCTGCCTGAACCTGCGCCAGAAACAAAAAAAATCCGAATCCAGCGCAGCAGCATAATTTATACCAGAATAAATTCCAATTCCGGGCTTTTATCATCATTATCTCTCCAGACTTTTTAGTAATTATTATGTGTTTATACCACTATGTCTTAACAGAGCATCTATTTGTGGTTTGCGACCTCTAAAGCGTATAAACAGAGTCATAGGATCGTCAACCCCGCCCATTTCCAGAATCGTATGCAGGAATTTATCTCCTGTACTTCGATCAAATATGCCATTTTCCTCAAACAGAGAAAAGGCATCAGCTGATAAAACTTCCGCCCATTTATAACTATAATAACCTGCCGCATAGCCGCCGGCAAAAATATGTGAAAAACTATGCTGAAAACGATTAAATTCCGGCACTTTAAACACTGCCACCTGTTGACGAACCTGATCCAGCATGGTTTGTATCTGCGCCTGACCGTTTAACTGATAGTGCATATGCAACTTAAAATCAAACAGAGCAAATTCCAGTTGTCTGAGCATTTGCATACCGGACTGAAAATTTTTGGCTGCCTGCATTTTTGCAAACAATTGATCCGGCAGGGGTTCTCCAGTTTGATAATGACAGGCAATCAGATTCAATGATTCTTTCTCCCAGCACCAGTTTTCCATAAACTGACTGGGCAGTTCCACTGCATCCCATGGGACACCGTTTATACCCGATACACCCGAATAATCCACACGGGTCAGCATATGGTGCAGACCATGACCAAATTCATGGAACAGGGTAGTAACTTCTTCATGGCTAAATAAAGCCGGTTCATTTCCAATAGGCGGTGTAAGATTACAGGTTAAATAGGCCACAGGGATCTGTATCACACCCTGTTCAGCATGACGAATGATACATTCATCCATCCAGGCTCCACCACGTTTTTGTGGTCGGGCATATAAGTCCAGATAAAACTGCCCCCTTAATACACCCTGTTGATCTTTAAGTTCATAAAAACGCACATCCGGATGCCAGGTTTCTACCCCAGCCACCGCTTCAATATCAATGCCGTAAAGTCTGTGTACAATACCAAATAAACCATCAATCACCCGGTGTTCCGGAAAATAGGGTTTCAGCATTTCCTGAGAAATTTCATAATTATGATGCCTGAGCTTTTCAGCCACAAAATTTATATCCCATGCCTGCAGTTCAATAATATCCAGATACTCTGCGGCATATTGCCTGAGTTCATTAATATCCTGTTGCGCAACCCGTCTGGAACGATCCGCCAGCTGCTGTAAAAAATCACTCACTTCATTGGTTGTTTGCGCCATTTTAGTAGCCAGGGAATATTCAGCATAATTAGCAAAGCCCAGTAAATGAGCCATTTCCTGGCGCAGTTCCAGTAATAGTTCCATAGTTTGCGAATTATCCCATTGACCCGCATTCGGCCCCTGATCCGAGGCACGGGTCGCATAGGCGGTATAAAACTGCTGCCGTAACTCACGCGAATTGGCATGAGTCATAATGGCAAAATAACTGGGGAACTGGAGATTAAATATCCAGCCGTCCTGCTGTTCCTGCTCCGCCGTCTGCTGAGCCATAGCCAGTGCAGATTCCGGCAGACCGGCCAATAGACTTTTATCCGTGAAATGACAACTCCAGGCATTGGTCGCATCCAGAACATTATTTTCATAACGGGATCGAAGTCTGGATAATTGCTGACGAATTTCCTTATAGCGCTGCTTTTTATCTTTATCGAGATCAATTCCGGATAATTGAAAATCCCGCAAATTATTGTCAATAATTTTCTTCTGGGCCGGGCTTAATGCTGTAAATTCAACACTATTGGCAATGGCTTTAATCGCCCGAAATAAGTCCGTATTCTGACCCATTTCAGTATGATATTCACTGAGCAGCGGTAAACAGTGCTCATGAACCGCCCGCAGAGGTTCAGAGTTTTTAACAGAGTTTAAATGACTGACCGGTGACCAGGCACGGCTGAGTCGATCATCCATTTCCTGCAGAGGCTGCAGCAGATTTTCCCAGTTATACTGTCCCAGATTGTCCGCCAGCAGCTGCTTCAACTTTGCCCGATTTTCCGCCAGCAGAAATTCAATGGCAGGTATAACGTGCTCAACTTCAATCTGTCCAAAGCGGGGCAGACTGCTAAAATCCAGTAAAGGGTTATTCATAAATTTCCAGTTTAGTTGCCAGTCACTCTGAGTAGATACAATTTTTTTAACTCAGTATAATTTAAAATTCATAATCTGATACGGTAATTTATACAGGGGCTGTTCAATAAGGGCCAATATGACTATACTGAATCAAGCCTGATTTATACAGGCTGTTTAATTGTAAAACCTGTTAAATGTGAATTTATAAACACTTCATCAGAGATATACTGCCTGACCATGAAACCGTCTGTCGTTCGTAGCGTATTTTTTGTCCTGTTAATATATCTTCTGGACACTGCTCAGGCTGCCGGTAATTATAATACCGGGGCACTCTATTTTGCCAACGCTGACTATAACACGGCAATGCAGATCTGGGCACCCCTGGCAAAGGAGGGCAATCCTGCGGCTCAGTATTCCATTGGTCTGCTTTATGATCAGGGCAAAGGTGTCAAACAAGATCCTGTAATGGCACTAAAATATTTCAAAGCCGCAGTTAAACAGAACCTGCCGGCGGCTGAATATTATCTGGGCGTTAAATACTATGCGGGTCTGGGCGTAAAAAAAGATTATCAAAAAGCACTGGGACTAATGGTCAGAGCCGCGCAACAGGATCACTTACAGGCACAGTTTCAACTGGCCATGTTTTATGAACAGGGTATTGGCACTCAAAAAAACAGCCCTCAGGCTACTCAATGGTTTATTCGTGCTGCGGAGAACGGTTTTGGCCCGGCACAACATAGTCTGGCCACACGCTATCTTACTGGACACGACGCTGCTCTGAATCTTGAAAAAGGGGTTTTCTGGCTGCAAAAGGCAGCTGAACAAAATGATCCCGATGCCATGCGGGATCTGGGTTTTTTATATTATCAGGGAATGGGCGTCACTAAAGACTGGAACAGAGCGCAGGAACTGCTTACATATCCGGCAGAAGAGGGCAGTTCGCTGGCACAGTTTCTTATGGGAGAAATTTATGCTCAGGGAGGCTTCGGAGTCAGAAAAAACCGTTATCAGGCCAAAGTCTGGTTTAGCAGAGCAAAACATTCCGGCAACAGGAATGCCCAGCAGCGCCTGACACAGCTGGCCGCCGGCAAAATTAAAATCTCATCAACCAAAACCCGTGCTGCCGTGCTCTCCAGCCACTCATCCGGTTCAAAAAAAACTGCTACAAAAGTCTCATCCAGCACAACTGATACTCAAACTGAAGACAACCGGCAATTTCTATTATTAGACAGTAACCATTACACCATACAGATTATCCAGGTACGAAAATTTCAAAGTATTAATTACTCCATTATTCAGCATAAAGATCCGCAAACCTATGTGCTGAAAATAATCCGCAATAATAAGCCGTTTTATGTATTGACCTATGGTGACTTTGCCAGCTACAAAGAAGCTAAAAAAAATTCTGAAAAATTACCCGGCGCATTGCAATTATCATCCAGCCCCTGGATTAGAAAGATAAAACAGCTTAAAGCACTGGTTCCTGCCGACAGCCTGTAAACCCGGCACCCCGCCTAAAAGATGAGGCTTTTGGGAAATAGTTGTCACCCATGCCTGAAGATGAGATTGTTAACTGGTATTGTCAATACGTTACTCTTATTCTCAGAAGTTTATAGTAAATATAAAAAACCACTTATTAGATCCTGGCATGAATATATCCTGCCCCTTTGTGTTTCATTTGCTTCTGGACAGGACTACAGCTTGATAATTTTGCTCAAAGCCCACACAATAGGATTATTGTTAATTTTTCGGATTCACTCCTTATGTCAAAACATTATGATTTAATTTCCATTGGTGCCGGCAGCGGCGGTCTTTCTGCAGCCGAGCGTGCTGCTCAGTACGGTAAAAAGTGTGCGGTTATAGAAAACAACGAAGTGGGCGGCACCTGTGTTAATATCGGCTGCGTACCCAAAAAGGTGATGTGGAACGCTGCCAATATTGCTCATGCCATACACGATGCCCCGGATTATGGCTTTGATGCCCATAACAAAGGTCTGAACTGGGGTAAACTGGTCATGCAGCGGGAAAATTATATTGGCGGCATTATTGACTGGTATGGTAATTATCTGGCTGATTCCAATATTGACTATATTGAAGGGCGCGCACGCTTTGTGGATAGCCATACCCTGGAAGTGGGTGATGAACAGTATAGCGCCGATCATATTGTCGTTGCACCGGGCGGTTACCCCATTGTACCGGATATTCCCGGTGCCGAACTGGGTATGACATCCAATGGTTTTTTTGAACTGGATAAGCAGCCTGATCATATTGCCATTGTTGGCTCCGGCTACATTGCCGTTGAACTGGCCGGGCTGATGAGCGCTCTGGGCAGCCAGGTCACCTTATTAATCCGTGGTGGTCATGTACTGGGTAATTTTGATGATATGCTGCAGGGTACTCTGGCCAAGGTTCTGCAGGATGATCCTAATCTGGTTTTACTCACCACTACCGAAGTCACTGAAGTGGCAGAAAATGACGATGGCAAACTGACTCTGCACTGTACCAATAACCAGCAGGTCAATAATGTCGATGCTGTGGTCTGGGCTATAGGTCGCGCACCCAATACCGCCGATCTGAATCTTGCAGCCGCTGGAGTGACCATGGACAAAAATGGTTTTATTCCCAGTAATGAATATGAAGAAACCAATGTAAAAAGTATTTATTCACTGGGAGATGTCAATGGCAAAGCCGCACTGACCCCGGTGGCGATTGCTGCTGCCCGACGCCTGTCTGATCGGCTGTTTAATAATATGCCGGATCGCAAGCTGGATTATTCCAATATTGCCTCTGTGGTCTTCAGTCATCCTCCCATTGCAACCATTGGCCTGTCTGAAAAACAGGCTCGTAACAAGCATGGTGATTCTGTAAAAGTATACAGCACCTGTTTTACTTCCATGTCTCATGCCTTTACCAAACATAAAGTACCTACCGCTATGAAACTGGTTTGTGTAGGCGCCATGCAGAAAATTGTTGGTATTCATGTCATTGGTCCTGGTGCAGACGAAATGATGCAGGGCTTTGCCGTTGCCGTTAAAATGGGCGCTACCAAGGAAGATTTTGATAATACCGTAGCTATTCATCCTTGCAGTGCAGAAGAACTGGTGACAATGCGTTAGCCTCTGTAACAGGATAGACAATGAATATACGACCATTTAAAAACCATCTGCCGGAAATTGGTCAGGGTACTTATGTCGATGACAGTGCAGTGGTCATCGGGCAGGTAAGAACAGGGTCAGATTGTTCCATCTGGCCAAACACTACCCTTCGCGGCGATGTAAACTGGATTAAAATTGGTAATAATACCAGCATTCAGGATGGCAGTGTACTGCATGTAACCCATGACCATCCGCAAAAACATCCCGGTGGTTTCCCCCTGACTATTGGCAATCAGGTTACCGTGGGTCATAATGTCATTTTACATGGCTGTTCTATTGAGGATAACTGTCTGATTGGTATGGGGGCGATTATTCTCGACGGAGCACATATTGAAAAAAATGTGTTTATTGCTGCCGGAGCACTGATATCACCCAATAAACAACTGGAAAGCGGCTTTTTATATGTCGGTTCTCCGGCTAAAAAGTTACGTCCGCTCACTGATGAAGAAATAGATGCTCTGCAATATTCAGCAGATCATTATGTACGCTTAAAAAATGAATATCTTAAAGCATAGTTTTACTCTGTAAGAGTATCTGGCTCTTTAGAGACAATTAAACTATGTTATGCTCTGATATTTCCTGCAGGACAGAAGTTAAATGCGCAATATTTATGGGTTTAACCAGAAAACGATCCATTCCTGAGCTATAACAGATCTCGGCTTCACCATCCATCGCATTGGCTGTTAAAGCGACAATGGGAATATGCTGTTGTTCATCTTCCATCTCACGTATGGTTTCAGTGGCTTCATAGCCATCCATCACCGGCATCTGGCAATCCATAAAAATAACCTGGTATTGTTTTTTCTGCCATGCTGCAACAGCCTGTTGCCCATTTTCTACCACATCTACCTCACAGCCTGATTTTTGCAATAGAGTTTTAGCCACCATCTGATTGACTTTATTATCTTCGGCCAGCAATACTTTTAGATTAACTTTTTTATCTTTAATGCTTTGCTCTTCCGAAATCTGTGAACGGCCTTCTATAAATTGCTCATGAGTCAGTATCCGGTAAATAAAATCCTTAAAAACAGATATTGTAAATGGTTTCTTTATAAAACCATTCAGACCCAGCGTCTGGTAACGCTGAGCCAGTCCAGTTTCAGATTTATTATTAATAACAAATGCTTTTAAGTTATCCTTTTTCAGTATCTTTTTTAAGTCCGCTAATAAATCCTTAATTGAATTATCAGATATATTTGCACAGAAAATGAATACAGGATCTTTAGCGATATTATTTTTTAAGCTCATCTGCTCATCAAAAATAAAACCTCTTGCTTTATCTGTACCAGGAAAAATATAAACCTGTGCCTGCCATTGTTCCAGAATTTCCCGCATTATTGTTTTGCCCATTGATTGTCCACCAATCAAAATAAGCTGTTTACTTTTTATAATATTATTATATTGACTGCTGTTTTCCAGTTGTATAATCTGTTTTTGTTTTCTACCTATAGGGAACTTAAATCTTGACCAGAATATTGACCCCTTGCCCAGCTCACTTTTTAACCCGATTTGGCCACCCATTAGCTCCGTTAGCTCTTTGCTGATCGAAAGACCCAGGCCGGTACCGCCAAATTTTCGGGTAGTAGAAATATCTGCCTGATTAAATTTTCCAAATACATGCTCAATTTTATCTTCAGCAATACCGATGCCGCTGTCTTCCACAGAAAGAGTAAAGTCAACGGTATCATTATTTACTTCATGACAGCTGACATCCACCAGCACATAGCCGTCTGAAGTAAATTTTACAGCATTGGTAATAAAATTTATCAGAATTTGACGAATTCGAACAGCATCTGCAACTATGAATTCGGGCATATTTTGATCCAGACGATACTCCAGTTCTATGTCTTTTTCTCTGGCCTTTATATCAACAATATGCAGCGCATCAAGTATTAATTTATGAAAATTAAATTCAACCGGATCAATATCCAGCTTACCCGATTCTATTTTTGAAATATCCAGAATATCATTAATAATATGCAATAAGGAACTGGCGGAACTTTGTATCTTATATACAAAATCTTTCTGTTCATTATTTAAATGAGTATCAAGAAGCAGTCCACTTAAACCAATAACGCCATTCATAGGCGTTCTTAATTCATGACTCATATTGGCAACAAAACTGCTTTTCTGTTCATTGTGCGCTTCTGCTAATTCCTTCAGTTGTTTCAGCTTCTGCTCATATTGTCTGCGCTCTGTAATATCAATACCATAAACCTGAACAAGAGTCAGATCCTGCATTTCCACAGGATGAAAATTCCAGAAAAACCACCTTTTTTCAAAACCGCTTTCAATACCATCAATGGTTTCATTGTTATCAATACAACGCTGCAATATTGCATCAATGTTTTCCGGCAGTATAGCCGGACGACCCTGATCATTAAATCCGTATTCAATCAGCAATTCAGTCATGCTGGGATTGGCATAATGCATAATAACTTCATCATCCAGCTGTAAAATAGGAGCCGGATTCAATTCAGCAAATAATGACAGGCGTTTAATTTCATTTTCACTAAAACCCGAGTCAGTGCAATCTCTAAACAGAACCAGATAATCATTATCACTTAGTCTGATAAATTTGGCATCGATTTGTAAATAGAGTCCGTTCTTATCGACCCAGGTTAATTCGTGTGCAGTCTGTTGTTCATCATCGTCCCAGAAAGACAGGGGACACTGGCTTTCTGTATGATGATAACGTCCTTCATTGGCACATAACAATTCATGGCTATTGCGGCCTTTAAAATCCTGTTCAGTCCCTTTCAGTATCTTTTCTGCTGCAGGATTTATGGCGATTATTCTTTTATCTGCATCCAGATGCAGAACCCCTTCAGTCAGGTGTTTAAACAACAGTTGTGCAGTATCATGAATACTAGCTTCAGACATGAGTTACCTTCAATAAACCAAATGGATCTTCCTTTTTATCCAGTGGTTCAATGACTCCCGCAACACGCAGGTTATCCTGATCTGATTGAGCCAGATCCACAATCCGTTCTGACATACAACGATCGCCATTTGCTTCATAAATTATTTTTACCTGCGGCAGCAATGGTTTCTGCTTGTCAATTTCTACCACCAGTGCTTTTTCTCCAGAATTCAGCTTCACAGCACTGGTCAATGGGTAGATGCCCATGACATGTATCAACTCACTGACCACCGCTTCCCTAAACAGGCCTTTTTTGGCTGACTGATAAAGCTGTTTCAGCACATTAACCGGTAACATACCCGGCTTATCAGTCAGACCATGAAGATGCTCGTCATAAAAGTCTGCCACCTGCAGGATCTCAACCAGCTCCAGAACCTGGTCATTTTTTAATTGCTTTGGATAGCCTGAGCCATCGCTTAATTCATGGTGCTGCTTGACCAGTTTTTTAACATTATCCGGAACATCAGCACTTTTTATTAATACCTTTTCTACTATTTCCGGATGCTGCTGAACTAATTTCTGTTCAGCACTGGTATAGGCCTTATTTTTACCCAGCAGATGAACAGGCAGACGAGCCCAGCCGGTATCATGCAATAATGCCGCCAGTCCCAGATCATTAATCTGTTCTTCAGTACATTGCAGGCGAATAGCCAGGGGCAGGACTACCGCAAAAACCCCAAAACCATGATCGCTGAGTTTAAGATCCTGTCGATGTAAATGCAGCATGGTAAGCAATGCCTGATCATTTCGTACTAGACTGGCTTTTGCTTCATCAATCAATGGTGTAATAGTAGTAACAGAAATGGGCTTACCAGCCTTGACCAGATTACCCAGTTGATGCACTACTTTACCAATTTTACCCTGCAGTACTTTAGCCACTTTTAACTCTTCATTGAGTAGTATCTTTTCTTGTTCGTCAGTTTTCTGTTCAGAACTACTGTTACTGACTTTATTTTCGCTTTCGGGTGCTGCGGCAGACTCTGTTTCTGCCTCAGTTTTTATCGGTTCAGCCTGCGTGTTCTCCGAAGGCAGATCGTCGCCGCGCTGCAGATCAACAAACAGTTCTTTAACACCGGCTTTTTTCAGCAGCAGGACATCTTTTTCTGAATTTATCTTGCGTCGATGACGTAAAAAAGGGCTCTGCAGCCATGGAATATCCAGTTCATAAATAAACATACCAGGACTTAATTGATCAATTGAAATCTTTCTTATACACATGTGGGGAAGTATATATTGTAATTCAGCAAAAAGAAATATTTGCAGGACTGAATTTGACTGGAATTTGCAACTGCTTTTCATATTTATCACTGCGGTGGCTGATTAACAATAGCTATATTTTTCTTTACCCGGCACCTCGTGAGGCTTCGTACTTAAGGTTAAGGATACAACTATTCCCAAAAGCCTCGTCTTTAAACCTTGCCTATTAAATATAAAAGGTTTAAAGACGAGAGGCTGGGTTTATAAAGCTTGTGCGAGCAATCGAGTTTTTTCCTGTAAACATATGGGAATGTATATATTGTCAATCAGCAAACAGAAATACTTGCGGGGCTGAATTTGACAGGAAATTGCAACTGATTATTAAATTTGTCACTGCGATTGCTGATTAACAACTCCCTGGTCTTTCCTTACATGGCCTGGCGAATGGTTTCAATAACCGGAGTAACAGAGGGACGTACCTTCCGCCAGATCATGAACGATTCTGCTGCCTGGCCCACCAGCATTCCCAGGCCGTCTGAAATATGACTGATACCCTGTTGTTCAGCCCACCGCATAAAAGCCGTTGCCTGATCAGCATACATCATGTCATAACAATAACCCGGGAAACTCAACAGATGATCAGGCAGGGGAGGGACTTCACCCTGCAAACTGGCAGCAGTGGCATTTATGACCAGATCAAAGTGCTGCTCTGCCAGTGATTCATAACCACCGCCGTTAATCACACCTAAATCTGCAAATGCATCCGCCAGTTCTTCTGCTTTTGAAGCCGTTCGATTGGCTATGTAAAGCTGTTCCGGTTGCTGTTCCAGTATGGGAGCAATAACGCCCCGAGCAGCACCACCGGCCCCCAGAATAAGCACCTTTTGCTGACCTATGGGCCAGCCCAGGCGATGAACAATATCATTAACCAGCCCAACACCATCGGTATTATCACCATCAATACTGCCGTCACTGTTAAAAATCAGGGTATTAACCGCTCCGGCACGTTCAGCTCGCTCACTAAGAGAATCCGATAGTTTCCAGGCATCCAGTTTAAAGGGAACCGTCACATTTAAGCCTTTGCCGCCATGCGCCTGAAAATGGCTGACTGCCTGATCAAAGCCGCCCATATCCACCTGAATGGCGGTATATTGAATATTCTGACCGGTTTGCTGAGCAAACGCAGTATGAATTTGCGGGGATTTACTGTGATTTATGGGATTACCCATAACTGCATATCGATCGGGCTTGTCAAAATCAAAAATATCACTCATTTATTAAGTCTCTAGAGGATGTTGTTCCTGCTCCTGTTGCGCCAGTGCCTGTTGTGTTTTACGTTTTAAGACGCGTTTATTATGTCCGCGTAATATTAAAATTACCAGCCAGCTTATCAGTAGCACTGCTGACATAACAAGCAGGTTATGCTCAATATCACCTTTCTCCACCATCACATAAAAGGTTCCGGCCACTCCGGACACACCGCCCAGAAACATGGTGGCCAGAGCCAGCAGTATAAAAATGATAAAATAAAAAAATTTCAGGATAAATCTCATATTATTCCACAATATTTGGTGCTTATCGTTTTAACTGATTGTTTCAGGCTTAAGCATCAGTGCTGTTACTCATTTAGCCAGCGAGCAACCTGTTTCCCAAAATAGGTCAGAATACCATCCGCCCCAGCACGTTTAAAGCACAATAAAGATTCCATAATCACTTTACGCTCATCCAGCCAGCCATTTTGAACAGCCGCCATGGTCATGGCATATTCTCCACTGACCTGATAGGCATAAGTGGGTACCCCGAATTCCTGTTTAACCCGTCGCACAATGTCCAGATAGGGCATACCGGGCTTTACCATGACCATATCGGCTCCTTCTTCCAGATCCATAGCCACTTCCAGCAGCGCTTCATCACTATTGGCCGGATCCATCTGATAGGTGGTTTTATCTGCCTTACCCAGATTGGCAGCGGATCCTACGGCATCACGGAACGGACCATAAAAACTGGAGGCATACTTGGCAGAATAGGCCAGAATACGGGTATAAATATAACCATTTTCTTCCAGTGCATCACGAATTTCCCCTATCCGCCCATCCATCATATCAGAAGGTGCAACAACATCAGCACCGGCCTGAGCGTGAGATAAAGCCTGTTTAATTAGTACTTCAACTGTTTCATCATTTAGCACATAACCGCTTTCATCTATCAGACCATCCTGACCATGAGAGGTAAAAGGATCCAGTGCCACATCAGTGATCACACCCAGCTCCGGATAAGCATCCTTTAGAGCCTTCACCGCCCGCTGCGCCAGACCATCCGGATTATAGGCTTCACAGGCGTCATCAGATTTAGCACTTTGCGGCGTCACCGGGAATAGTGCCACCGCTGGTACGCCTAAAGCAACCAGTTCTTTCGCTTCTATTAGTAATTGATCAATGCTGACTCGCTCCACCCCCGGCATGGAGGCAACCGCTTCACGCTCACCGCTGCCTTCAAGAATAAACATGGGATAAATCAGATCATCCACACTTAAATGGGATTCGCGCATCAGACGGCGGGAAAAATTATCCCGGCGCATGCGACGTTTACGGCTAAAAGGGTAGACAGTTGAAGGATTCAAGGTTCTCTCCTGCTATAAATTTCGTGCTATCAGGCTGTATTTACCGGCCTGAGAAGGTACGGGGATAGTGACAATATGTCCGCTGCCCGGTGCAACATCCATGTTTTCCCCTTTATCACTTTTAATGGCTTCAAGGGTAAACTGATGATTGCCTTCGGGCAGAATAAGTTCCAGCGAATCACCCACAGAAAACCGGTTTTTTACATCTATAATAGCGCTCTGTTCCGCCTCATTATAAGCAATAATTTCACCCACAAACTGCTGACTTTTACTGCGTGAGTGATTGTCCATATAGTTTTGATATTCCTGAGTATGATGACGCTGGAAAAAACCATCAGTATAGCCGCGATTAGCCAGACTGTTTAAATCAGCATACAATTCCATATCAAAGGCTTCACCCCTTGCCAGTGAATCAATAGCAAGTCGATACACCTGGGCGGTACGGGCGGCATAATAGTGAGATTTGGTACGACCTTCAATTTTCAGCGAATCAACACCTATTTGCATTAAACGCTCTACATGTTCCAGTGCGCGTAAATCCCTGGAGTTCATAATATAGGTGCCGTTTTCATCCTCAATAATAGGCATATATTCTCCAGGACGCTCAGATTCTTCTATCAGATAAGCCTTATCTGCAGCGGGATGACGTTTCAGCTTGCTATCGTCTGGAAAGGCTTCTGGAGAATTCATGGCGGCAAACGGATCAAAATCTATTGTTACCCGCTCTATATCCCCGGTGACATTTTCCTGAGCATCATGCACCTTGTATTCCCAGCGGCAGGCATTAGTACAGGTTCCCTGATTGGGATCGCGGTGATTAAAATAACCGGACAATAAACAACGCCCGGAATAAGCAATACATAGCGCGCCATGCACAAATACTTCCAGTTCCATATCCGGACATTCCTGACGGATTTCTGCAATTTCATCCAGTGACAGTTCACGGGACAGGATCACACGTTCTACACCTACAGATTTCCAGAATTTAACTGCGGCATAATTAACGGTATTGGCCTGTACAGATAAATGAATACAGGCTTCCGGCCAGCGTTCCTTAACCATCATAATCAGGCCGGGATCAGCCATAATCAGGGAATCCGGTTTTAATTCAATAATGGGAGCGATATCATCCAGATAAGTTTTTACCTTGGCATTGTGGGGGATGACATTAGAGGCCAGGAAAAATTTCTTACCCTGCTGATGAGCTTCCTCAATACCGATTTTAATGTTTTCATAGGTAAAATCATTATTTCTGGCACGCAGACTATAACGCGGCTGCCCGGCATAAACGGCATCCGCACCGAAGGCATAGGCATAACGCATATTTTTCAGAGTTCCCGCCGGTAACAGTAATTCCGGTTTTTTCAGCACATTTTTCAGCACAATAGCCTCTAAGCTGCTCGCCTATATTAAGGCAGGGATTAAATTTTAATTCATAATTGAAGCGGTATTATACTCTTAATTTACTTGTTTATGTGCGGCTGTTATTAGAAAATAGACGATTTTTATAATATGATAATGATTACAGGAAGTATTTGTCGGTTTTTTCTGTCTACTTTATTCGCAATATAAAGATACAATATCATTTTATATTTAAACTGAATTAACCAGGGGTCATCATTGTTCTATTCAGATGTAAAAAATCAACAGCCCCCCATCTGTGTGCTTTTTAGGAGAAAACATGCTCACTTTTAACCCTAATAACAAAAGCAGAATGTTATTTACATTTCTTGCCAATCTTTTTTTATTTACTGCAGTAAATGCCAATGAAATACCGGAACCTCAACGTCTGATGGAAGAAACATCCAGTCAAATGATTAAGATGTTTATTGAAAAAACACCCGCAATTCGTAAAAACCCTGATGTGGCACATCAGCTGATCCGTGAAAATCTGGTACCTAAAATTAACTTTAAGTTAATGTCACGCTGGGTGCTGGGTAAAAACTGGAGAAAAGCCACCCCTGAACAACGTAAGGTTTTTACTAAAGAATTTAAAAAATTAGTTATAAAATTTTATTCCAGAGCCTTTGTCCAGTATTTACAAAAAAATGACCTCAAAGAAGATATTATCAGCTTCAAACCCTATCGCGGCAAACTCAAAAGCAAGTATGCCACGGTACGCTCACAGATAAACCCGCCTAATGGTGGTGAACCTATTAAGGTAAATTATGATCTGTATCTAAGTAAGTCCGGTATCTGGCAGGTTTATGATGTGTCCGTTGAAGGTATCAGCCTGGTGACTACTTATCGTTCATCCTTTAAAGAGATTATTTCCCAAAAAGGTATGGATGCTTTGCTGGCTGATTTAAAGGATAAAAATTCCAGTTTAAACAAAACGGTGGAAACTGAGCAGGCAATAGAAAAAAGTTAGGTTTTAGGAAGAGGGTTTAAGCTAAAACCTCTAGCCTGCTGTTATTCCATTTCCAGTTCCTTTATTTTACGGGTCAGAGTATTTCTGCCCCAGCCCAGCAGGCGGGCTGCATCCTGTTTACGCCCACCCGTATGTTGAAGCGCCACCGCTATCATTATACGTTCCATGTCCGGCATCAAAGTAGCCAGTACATTTTCTGCACCGGAAGCCAGCCTGCTGTCCAGCCACATACGTAAAGCTGCTTCCCAGTTACTATTAACCGTTTCTTCCTGCTCTGAATTTTTTAATTCCGGCGGCATATCTTCAACATGAACCATCTGCGCCGGTGACATAACAGTCAGCCAGCGACAGACGTTTTCCAGTTGTCTGACATTACCCGGCCAGGGTTGACGGGTTAGAAACACTTTACTTTCTGCATCCAGAGTTTTCTTTTCTACATTAAGTTCTGAAGCTGCACGATTGAGAAAATAATCTGCCAGCAGGGGAATATCTTCCTGCCGTTCACTTAAAGTAGGGATATGAATACGGATCACATTAAGGCGATGAAAAAGATCTTCACGAAACAGACCTTCCTGTACCCGTTTATCCAGATTTTGATGAGTTGCAGCAATAATGCGTACATCCACTTTTACCGGTTCCCGACCACCCACACGATAAAACTCACCATCTGCCAGAACTCTTAACAGGCGGGTTTGTAATTCTGCCGGCATGTCTCCTATTTCATCCAGAAATAAAGTACCGCCATCTGCCTGCTCAAAACGACCGAGTCGTTGTGACTGAGCACCGGTAAAAGCACCACGCTCATGTCCAAATAATTCCGATTCCAGCAAATCTTTTGGGATGGCAGCTGTATTTAAGGCAATAAAAGGTTTATCGGCACGGGGGCTATGGCGATGCAGAGCTTTTGCAACCAGTTCTTTACCGGTTCCTGATTCACCATTGATCATCACCGTAATATTGGAACGGGAAAGACGGCCAATAGCACGAAAAACCTCCTGCATGGAGGGTGCTTCACCAATGATCTCAGATGTTTCATTGATCAATCTGGCATCGACCTTGCGCGCTTTTTCTGTTTTTCTCAGAGTAAGGGCTCGCTGTACCAGTTCCACAGCCTCATCAACATCAAAGGGCTTGGGAAGATATTCAAACGCACCACCTTCATAGGCTGATACAGCACTGTCCAGGTCCGAATGAGCAGTCATTATAATAACCGGAATGTCCTTATAATCTTTCTGTAGCCGTTCCAGCAGACCAAAACCATCCATACCGGGCATTCTAATATCAGTGATAATACAATCGGGTTGAGCTTTTTGTAAAGCCGAAAGTACCGTTTCTGCATTTTCAAAACTCTCTACCTCAATATCCGTCTGTTTAAAGGCCTTTTCCAGAACCCAGCGGATAGAACGATCATCATCAATGACCCAGACAATTTCTTGTGTGCTCATTTTGCACTCCGATTATAAATCTTAAATCTAGTTCTTGTTACTAATAGGCAGGAGCAAACTAAAAACAGTTTTTCCTGGACGACTCTGACATTCTATCAAACCGCCATTCTGACTAATCAACGATTGCGCTATCGATAGCCCCAGACCGGTACCTTTGGCACGGCCGGTAATTAAAGGCATAAAAATTCGTTCCTGCATCTGTTCTGATATACCCGGGCCATTATCAATAATATCCATTTTAGCCACCAGCCTGTAGTATTTCTGACCGATATTAAAATGTCTTAAAATACGGGTTCGAATGGTTATTTTTTTTATTTTTTGCTGCCCGTCAGCATCTATTATATCTGTCTGTTCTGATAACGCCTGAGCAGCATTACGAACAATATTTAATACCGCCTGTATTAAATGTTCAGGATCAAACTCAATTTCAGGAATACTGGGATCATAATCAAAATAAATTCGCACATCATGCATTTTGTCTGCTTTTAACAAACTGCGCACGCGTTCGGTAACTGAATGAATATTAACCATCGTACGATTTGGCAGAGCATTAGGTCCAAGCATGCGATCAACCAGTTTTTTCAGCCGATCCGCTTCTTCAATAATCACCTGGGTATATTCAGTTAAATCCTTATCACTCAATTCCCGTTCGAGTAATTGTGCTGCTCCTCGAATACCACCCAGCGGATTCTTAACCTCATGCGCCATACTGCGCAGTAAGGCCCTGACCGTTTCATGCTGAGCGAGCAGATTTTCTTCTCGGGTAATGCGTAGATGTCGATCCAGCTGATTAAATTCAATTAAAAGTTGTTTATCACTACTATCCGACTGTATAGGTTGTACCGTCAGATCCACGATGGCTGGAAAATCATGCAATAGCAGGTTTTTTTCACGCTGGGTAAAGGGGTGATTGCTATCCAGAGTATCCTTAATAGAATCCAGCAGATCTGCATCATCGATCAGTTTCCTAAAGGACTGAGAGGTGATTTTATTGGAACTGACACCTAACAGCATTTCTGCTGCCGGATTGATACAAAGCACCTTGAGCTCATTATCCAGCAGGACTATAGCAGTATTGAGACTGTCCAGTATATTTTCTGCTACATAACTCATAATTTAGGAAATGACATCATGTCTCTTTTAATAAGGTAAACCGAGTTGATTATTACCATTCTTTAGTAATCTGTTTAAATATCTCTTTATCAAAGCAAAAATCGATCCACAATTGATCACTTTATCAAAATAACTATAATATTTTTCATAAACCATAAGA
>JALVAL010000558.1 GCA_027011205.1 Gammaproteobacteria bacterium | reverse complement strand
AAATAAAAAAGATAGTCATTCAAGACATTTATGGAACATCCATAAATGTCTAAAAATTGGCCAAAATCAGTTGAACCTACTGCGAATCTCCAGAGCACTGAATCTATAAGGCTTTCCAGAATATTTGGACTTCACTCGTAAGTGGGTACGCCCCAAAGGAAGTGCCCCTGGGGTACGAATAAAGCCAAAATAACCTGTAATACCTTGTATCTCCAGCACTCTGATCATTCTCACTACTTATTTGTTAATTTGGATTTTAACAGCCTGCGGATCAGATCTATATGCACCAGTAAATTATATAATTGATCAGCATTGGACAGTGGCGTATGTAATTTACCTACTTCCCCTGTTATTCGATCCAGTTCTTTATTGAGTTTTTCAAATTCTTCATTGGTCAGGTTTTTACCATAGACCTGATCATCTACTCTCTGTAATTCTTTGTACCAACGATAAACCTTAGAGCGTACCCGCCATTTATATATGGGGGGCAGGATCTTAAATAAAGGTACTAATAACAGTAATAAGGGTACTATCATCACAATCATACGATCAATAAAAGTAGCCACCCAGAAAGGTAAATATTTCATTAAGAAAGGAGGACCAACTTCAAGATAACGTTTTGCAACAGAACTTAAAGGAAACGCTGTCTGATTTGCTGAAGGGAAATAACCCGGTCTGGAAAACAGATTTTGATCACCATGATTTCTGGTCATGGCATTTAATAATAAAATAGCCAGTGATTTATGCAAATCATTACGGATCACCAGATTGGCTGTGGGTGCCAGTAAAGTGACTGGGTGCTGGGGAATATTCTGATTGAAGTCGATAATACCTTCATATAATGTCAGTTTTGATAAAAAAGGTAACACCTGAGCATAAGCGTTTGCCCGCTCAAAATTAAACAGCTTAAAATTTTTGTCCCTTAATAATTGTTGAATGAAAGGTACCTTTATTGAGGATACAAAAAAAGCAGCATCAATTTCACCCTGCTGTAATTTTTGTAATGTTTGTTCCGGTGATAAATCTAAAAAAGTGGTGTTCTGTATATTGACGTGATTAATAGCAAATAATTGATTAGCCAGCATATGGGTACCGCTGCCCTGTGGGCCTATGGAAATTTTTAATCCGGCAAAATCATTAAGACGTTTTAACTGCAGACTCTTTTTATAAAAAATGGTAATAGGTTCATAATACAGACTACCCAGTGATAATAGTTTTTCATCAGAAAATGCGGTTCCGCCCTGCACCATTGCAATATCCGCACTACCGTTTAATAAGCGCTCGATATTTTCTCTGGAACCGCTGGAAGGCAGTATTTTTAAGTCGATTTTTTCTTTTGCCAGCTCAGCCTGATATTTTTGGGCAAAAACATAATAAGCACCATGAGGATTTCCTGCACTGATGGTTATGTGTCGTGGAGGTGCCGGAGATACAAATTGATATGCACCCCAAAATCCAAAATAAATAATAATTAATGTCGGAATAAATATTAATAATAGTTCTTTGTAAGAAGGCTTACGGTTATG
>JALVAL010000557.1 GCA_027011205.1 Gammaproteobacteria bacterium | reverse complement strand
TTATAGCCCGCAACGTCCAAAAGCAAAGTCTTTAAACTCTTCACATTCAAGATGCCAAGCCGGTATCGAGATGTAAGTTACAAAATATTTTTGATTGCGCAGGTTAAAGCCCTGTTATTTATTTCCACACGGCCATGGCTTCATTATTTCTAGAATACAAGTCCAACTTATCAATTCAAGATTAAAACTATCTTGTTTGTAATGAGCCAACAAAACTGGTAAATCCATTTGAAGTAACCACTCCTTTGTATCACATTTTCTTAATCCAAAAGCAGAAAAAGATAAGGTATCTACTGTCGCAGATAGATAAGGTCGTAATGTTGGAAGCTCATTGGTCGCATCTAAACTTGCCCAATCATCAATAAAAACATAATACCCCAAATACAAGGCCACTCCATCATATTCTTTATTATCGTATGGCTTCTTTAAAAAACCATCAGGATCTAACATAAAAACATGATTTCTTGACGCTTTGATTTCAATTAACTTAATCCCCGTATCTGCTGATGCTAAATACATAAACAAAGGAAATTTTTCACCATTCTCTTGAAATTCTCGACAACTCTCAACAAAATGAATTATAGAATCCAATTTTTCTGTAATCATCTTACTGTTAATAAGATAGTAAGGTAATCTAACATCAAATGAATCTAAATAGGAGCACTCACTACTTTTTAAGCCACCGCTCCTTTTAGTAGCTCTACAAGATGTGTGAAAAATAAAAAACACAATAGAAAGCAAACTCAGTAATCTAATCATAATTAAAATTTAATCTGATCACCGTTGTAAAAAATCCGCAAATCAACATTTGGATTTTGAGATCTGATTCTTTTAGCATAATCCATATCAGCACCTTTTTCAACGGAAGGTTTTAGTTGCCTACCATATTTCTCCCTAGGATTAGCAGGATGGCTATGATAATCAAATTTCAAAAGTCTCATATTACTAAGTGCAATTTTTGACCCATAATCAGAGCTACGTTCATTATGCGATGTTGACAACACAACTGTCATCCCTGTAGAGCCTTTTTTGCCTTGAAGGCCTATGAGACTCCATCAACAGTCACATCACCCAAAAGTCAGAGCAAAATAGCCAACCATATGTTGAGAGATAACCACCGGGAATAACAATTCTAGTAGATTTCTTTGTCTCCAAATTAATGATAATTTTGGCAACATAAGACAAATAATCATTTGAAATATCCTTACTTGGCAAGATTCCTTCAATATAAATATAAATCGAATTTCTAGAAGAATCTATGTAGGATCTAATTGGATGAATTGACAGATACCGAAAGGATAAATTAGGACTAAAAAGATCTTGCAACAACTTTTTAGCTACTAAAATGGTATCTGTTGGGGTTTTACAGATTACTTCTTTTATTCGCATTGCTTTGACTTCCCCATTAGTTGATTTTATACTACCAAAATAACTAAACCCTAATTCCCTTTCGATCTCAAACGGAAGAAAAGCTTCTGAATCTGCATTAATTGAATCTATATTTATTTCAAAATCTAACTCTTCAGTTC
>JALVAL010000556.1 GCA_027011205.1 Gammaproteobacteria bacterium | reverse complement strand
AGTTCCGTCAGTTCACTGATCAGCAAGTAGTCATTATTGCTTAACATATCCTGAATTTGTTCAACAGGATAATCCAACTGCTTCAGGGGGATAAACGAATTGATATGCAGTTTATCAAAATCCAGGTTGTTATAATGGCCATAATGCCTTTATAGGTAAAATGCTCACTGGTCTTGATGGGGGCTTTAAATTATAATTACTTTTTGTGAGTTCGACGATACAGGTTTTCACTGGTAAATCGATTGAGTTTTTTAACTTCATCAGGGTTAATGTTGGGCATATCCCAAGTATATGCATAGGTCAGGTTCTTTAGGTTTTCATAGTTTTCAAGTTTTTTAATAGGGGTGTCAGCAATGTGCAAATAAACCAGATTGCTTAATTTATCAAGACCCTCCATTTTTTTTATTTTTGTATGACCAAGTCGCAGTTCATAAAGGTTTTCAAGATTGTCCAGTCCTTCTATTTTGGTAATGTTCGTATAACTTAAATTAAGTGTTTTTAATGATTTTAAATTATCCAGTCCTTCGATTCTGGATATGTCGGTACTGTATAATAAAAGTGTTTTCAGATGGGCCAGTGCGCCAAGGTTTTCTATTTTTTTTATGGGGTTACCATCCAGATACAGTGTTTCCAGTTGGGTTAAATTATCCAGGTTTTCAATTTTTCTTATCCGGTTTCTCGTCAGGCCAAGTATTTTTAATTGTTTAAGGTTATCCAGACCTTCGATTTTTTTAATTTTATTTTCGGTTAAATAAATTTCTTCCAGCTGAGTTAAATTATCCAGACCTTCCAGCTTTTCTATTCCCTGGAAACGCAGAGTGAGTATTTTTAGTTTTTTTAAATTATCCAGACCTTCCAGTTTGCTTATAAGTTGTTCGTCTTTGCCGCTGTCCGTTATATTGAGTTCTTCCAGGTTGGGCAGGTTGTCCAGTCCTTCGATTTTATCTACTCTGACTCCCTTTAATATTAATTTTTTCAGAGAAGGGATTTTGTCCAGGTTTTCGAGTTTGGTTATCGGGTTACGACTTAGATCGATATATTTTATCTGCGGCAGGTTTTCAAGTGTTCCTATTTGTCTGACGCCTGAGTAACGCATTGAAACTTCTTCCAGATAAGGCAGATCTTTGATTGAATCCAGTTCTATATAGTTATCTGAATAGCCGCATGAGAAAAACACCAGTGATTTAAAAGCATTGATAAAAGATGTTTTTTTTAATCTGGAATCATTTATATTTATCGCAATAACTTTTCCATTTGGGTCAAAGTAAATTCTCTGGTCACTCATTTGACTAACAGGCCATTTTTTGTTTCTGCCTTTCCTGCGAACCATCAGGCGGCCTTTCTTGTTTCGCCCATCAATTACAACATCTTTTGTGATTTTAATATCATCCCAATCCAGTTCAGCATCTTTTAACAGGGCTTCCAGTGCCACCTGCTCCTGCGGGTCATCCGTTACCGTTTTTGCAAAGGTTGTTGCTGACAATAACAAAAGAAACAGGATGGACAGTGTGTGTAAAATGTATTTTTTCATGGATTTTTCATTTATGTTTGTGTTTATCTTTGTGTTTGGGTTGTTTAATACAGTTTTTCAGTTCAGGGCTCTGGGTATTCCTGATAACGGGCATACTGACTTAAAACCTGTTCCCGTTGTTGATATTCACTGAGACCGGGTTTAAAAAACTCACCGTTTTTAAGTGCTCTGGCCACTTCCGGAAAATAAAGCTTTTTATCCTCAATGGTAAAATAATGTTCAGCCAGCTCAGGATTGTTGACCCGCTCATACAGTTCCGTCAGTTCACTGATCAGCAAGTAGTCATTATTGCTTAACATATCCTGAATTTGTTCAACAGGATAATCCAACTGCTTCAGGGGGATAAACGAATTGATATGCAGTTTATCAAAATCCAGGTCGTCATAATGGCCCAGTGCTTTAAATACGGAACCTAACTGACCCTGTTCCAGACGATAGTATTTCTCCAGTTGCGTGTCACTGAGTTTATACAGTTCATTATGATGGTAGTCAATTCTTTGATACAAAGTGGAACGGTTATAGCTTACCAGCATATCCCACAGTTCCATTATAACCAGAAAAAAACTGAGAATGGCACCGGCCAGTGCTGTGGCTTCACCGACAAAGGGGATAAACAGGCTAAGGCCAAAACGAGCCATCAGCTTTGCACTGTGACCGGTGGCTTTACCGCCCAGATAACTGAACAGACCTTTAGAGCCGTACTTTCCGGCATAAAAGCCATAAGTCACCAGGGCGCTGCTGGTGGCTTCCAGCCATTTCTGCATTGCCTGATGGTCTTTTCCCCGACGTTGATCTTCCAGTGCATCTGAAATGGCTGACACTGAAGCCAGCAGACTCAGGGATACCGCCAGGTTGTCCATCAAGGGGCTGAGTCTGCCAAAGTCTTTGTCCCGAATATTAAGTCTCTGGCGGGTTTCCTGTTCTTTGGAGGATAAGCTTATCAGGGCATTGTTTTTAGCCTGGGTAATTTTAGCGGCCATGGCGCTCAGGCGCAGGGTATGGGCCAGTCGGGTTGTGTTGTAAGCGGTAATAACAGAATTGCCCAACGTATCACTGACCACTGTAATATAAGCCAGGTATTCGCCTTCATCCCAGTGGCGAGTGGCCTGCTCCGGCAGGTTGATCCAGCTTTCTATCATAAAGCCCAGATTAATAACCGACATGATCCCTTTGTAAGCAAAATGATTGCTGGCGGTATAGACGGTATCTGAAAAACTCTGACTATTCTCCTGGAGGTTGGCGGCAAAGCCGGGGAATGGGCGGTTATAAAAATTTGTTTTAAGTGATTGTTTTAACCCATTATTTGATTCAAAAATAAAGTTTAAATTTTCTTTTTGATCGAATGTCAGGACGGGATCATAATCACCCTGGATATATTTCATTCGCTCTTTCAGAGCTGAGTGACTGTAATAATTTTTTTGTCCGGTTATATTCTGACCGCCCGGTGCATGTAACCGCCCATGGGCTCTTAATGCGGAATACATCAACGTTTTGTTATTTTCAAAACTGCCTTCACCAAACAGGCCAAAACGCTGACAAAGCATCAGCATAAAGCGGATATGGTAGGAGCCTTTTTGCAGAGCCTCTCGCTGGATTTTTCTGGAAATGTGATCGGCATAAACATCCAGCAACACCTGAAGGACAGATGGCGGGCCGGGAACCCGGTGGAACAGGCCGCCAAGGGTTTGCCAGCCCTTAAACATAATATATAGAATATTTTCTTGCTCAATATCTATCAACTCTTCTTCAGAATTATTATTGTTACTGTTTTTTGTGCTGCTTTCTATACGTTGCAATAAGGATTTCTTTTGAATGTTTTCATCAACGGTGCTGCCTTTATCTTCTTCGGTCTGACCTACAAATAATTTATCAGTATTTTCAAAAACAGATTTAACTCTTTTACCGGGAGCCAGTTCCGAATAATCCGTCTGTTCAATCAGCCAGTCCAGAAATGGGGCTATATCCTCATTAAAGATATTATGACTGTCTCCTGAGTGCCTGAGCATAATAATGGCTTCGCAGTAAGTCTGAAAAAAATGAGTCCAGTAAGGTTCTTCCTGCATATAGGGGCCGGCTTTAACCTGGGTGTTTTCGCCATCTTTGACTACTGTCTCCCAATAACGTTTAAATTCTTCCGTCAGGGCTTTGGCGTTAAGCAGTTCACGCAGTGTTCTGGCCTTTCGGTCAACATCATCGGCTTCGGGCTTGACCGAAACCTGGTTGTCGGGCGTTTTTTCATTGTCCAGAGCGGTTTCAACGGCGGTTTTTATATGGTCAATGTTTTTAATAAAGATTTCATGGTCATGGTAATCAAAGTCGGTATCCTCCAGGCGTTCACTGGAAAAACGTTTGTGTATTAAGGTACATTGCAGCATGCCGTCCAGATGCCCCAGTACCTTTTGTGTGTCTTTTTGATTGGTCAGGTAAACATCCAGCGCAGTTTTCACCCTTTGGGTCTGACGGGCAATGCGTCGGTCCCATTCGGGCAGGGTGCAGTGGATGGCTATGGTGGTTTGTGCCGGCTGGCCGGGTTGCTGTGGTTTAAGCAGACCTTTAAAGGCAACAGGGGGCTGCTTGTCCTGTGTGTCAGGCTGAGTCAGGCTGTGCAGGTCTTTGGTGACAAAGGCGCCTCGGTCAATGGGGTAGCACATAAAGCCGTAGTGCTTGAAGAGGTAAAAATATTCATTGCTGACCTGACGGATTAAATTCCGGGTTTTCCAGCTTTTTATCTGCTTAATCAGAGTTTCGGCCTGTTCAAAGTCTCTTTTGGACAAATGAAAGGCGTACATGCTCTGCAGAACACGCTCGGTATCGTTCAGTTCGGTATCAATGATTTTACGATTGGCTTTACTGTGCGCCAGATAAAAAGGACGGATACCCTTTAACTGCCCAAAAAAATTCCATTGGCTCATCTGCAGCTCGATGTTTTCAGCAATGGTTTTATCGCCTTTAAAGCGACTGTAATTTTTGTCCCATGTTAATCCCAGTCTTATATAATGGCGGTCCTTTTTTTGCAAGTGCTCAAAGGTCTGCTGTTTAAAGAACTGGCTTTTTCTCAGACGGCCGTTTTTATCCGTACGGCCAACACCCACCGGCAGCATGGGATGAGAGGCCAGGGTAAAGCCGGTGTAGGTGTCTGGCTCTATTTGTTCGGGGTTGAACTCATCATAGACCCAGTAGAAGATATAGCCGTTATCCACCGGTTCATCGGGGCTGTCGGCATAGACAAAGCGAACTTTGGTACTGGGAGCACTGGCGGCAATAACATTGTTTTCCTTGCCCAAATCCCGTTCGGTGTGGGGTTTTGTAAACAGATTGATTTCACATTCAAAGTAGCCCTTTCGAGCGTTTTCAAGCCAGCTCAGACAGCCCTGGTGACTGGTTTGTATTTCCCGGCTTTTATTTTCCAGAACATCCAGCTGCTGCTGCAGGGTCTGGGTGCGGTTTAACGATTCAATATACTCTCTCAGCATAACCGGGGGATGGCTCTGGTGCTGTTCATAATACTCACTGCATTGCTGGTACAAGTCCTCGCTTTGCTGTTGCAGCACAGCGAGGTCATCCTGCTGCTCGGTGCACTCTATCATAATATCCTGTAAGCAAATTTCATTGGCGGCCATGGGTCTTCTTCCCTGATGATACAAATTTAGTGTTAACTGGACTGGGTGGTTTGGGTGTCTGTGGGTTCGGGATTGTTCAGACGTTGTTTATCCCGTGCGTCCCTGCTTTGATGGGCCGTAAACTTATGCCAGGCCGAAGCGGTTTTATTCCTATCGGCACCATCAATACGGCCCGGATAATAACCCTGCTGCTGCAGTTTTCGCTGCTGGCCCCGGGAGCGGTTATCCAGAGTGTCCACCGGTCCCTGCCAGTGTTCAATATAGTCTGCATGAGCAGCGATGGGGCGGTAGGCTATGGTGATTTGTCCGGGTTTTTTATCCAGTTCAAATTCTATAAAGCCCTTGCTGCTGGTGCGGCCCTTACGGATTTTATCATCCAGAGTCAGTTCATAGCGGATGCCGGATAATATTTTATTATTATGATCTCTTAATTGTACTGAAAAATAAAAGGGCTCTTCAGTAATACTATTTGTAGTTTTATATATTGGCGGCAGTTCAGGAGCGGGCTCCGGGACCGGAAGGTGTTTTATTTCTGCCTGACGCGATCGGGCCTTATACCCCGGATGATCTTTATCGGCCATTTGCGGCATCAGCGGGTCAATCGGGTTGGCCCCGGAGCCGACACCGGGGCTGCCGCCTTCGTT
>JALVAL010000555.1 GCA_027011205.1 Gammaproteobacteria bacterium | reverse complement strand
ATCAAACATCTTCGCTTGTCCTAACTGATCAAACTCAAAGTTTTTTAATTGTTCCACCTTACCTGTTAAAGCTAAAATTTGAGAAGCAATGTACAATGCTTCATCTCTATCAGAAGGAAAATACTTTATAACAACAGGATCTCCTAAGTCTCTCTCAAAGTACGAGGAAGCTACTAACTTTTTATTTACGTTTTTCTGCACCTCCAAGCGATAGGGGTTATTGTTTTGAATAAGTTTATAACTAGCATCTAGAATTTCTTGTTTTGATCTATAATTTTTGTTTAATGTAACTACATGGGCATTAGGGAATTCATCCGTAAACTGCATTATATTAGATAAAACAGCCCCACGAAACTTGTAAATGGATTGATCATCATCACCTACAACCGTTATATTAAAATCCTTCCGCTTACCAGTTAAATACAACAGCATTTCATTCTGTGTAAAGTTCGTATCTTGAAATTCGTCAACTAAAATAAACTTAAATCTTTTCTGCAGATCCTTTAAAGCAATGCCACCCTTTTTAAGTAGTTTCACTGTATATCGCAATAAATCATCAAAATCCAAGAAGCCGTGTTCAAGCTTTAACTCACTATAAACCTTATACGCTTGATAAACCTCCTTATATAAAGAAAGACTTTCTTCCGTCCATTCCTCGTCATCTACCTTCACCTTATTAATAAAGGACAAAGCTTCTTCTGGAGAGATATCTTCATCGCCCAACCTTGAAAACACCTTAAGAAGTTCACGCAAAAACTTTTCTTTATTTCCAAATGGCGCCAACTTTTTAAGCCCAAGCTCATCTATAAACTGCTTTAAGAAAATATATGCTTCCGCCGGTTTAATAAGCTCGAAATTAACCGGCAAACCTAAATACAAACCATAATCTCGCAAAATATGTTCTGCAAAAGAGTGAAAGGTTGAAATCGCAATATCTTCATGCCCAAGAGGCAAAGCTAAATCAATCCGTGTTTGCATTTCATCCGCAGCTTTATCTGTAAAAGTTAGAGCTAAAATTTCAGACGGTTTTGCTATCTTATGTTTCAACAAATATAAAATCTTCTCTGTGATTACCGCCGTTTTACCAGTTCCTGCCCCCGCAATAATCAATAGTGGGCCACCGACATATTCAACAGCTTCTTTTTGCCGATCATTAAGATTGACTTGCATTATTTTGCTAACTCTTTTAACAAATTAACTTCGTCCTTTAAACTTGCAGGGGTCTTTAAGGCGGGAGTTTCAAGAATAAAAGGGATATTTCTAAAGTCTGGTTGATGAAGGATTTGCTTTATCGTTTCTAATGGAATTTGTCCTTCAGCAAGATTAGCATGTCTATCAAGATGCGAACCACAAGCAGTAGCAGAGTTATTTAAATGAATAGAATATACATTTTCTATACCGATCGTATTTTTGATGTTGCTAATAATTTCTTCTAAATCTGTTTCCCAATTATACCCAGAAGCCCACATATGCTGGGTATCAAGAACAAACCCAACCCTATCTTTTTGTTCAACTTTTTCATATACTTCAG
>JALVAL010000554.1 GCA_027011205.1 Gammaproteobacteria bacterium | reverse complement strand
AACACAGGCACTGCAGAAAGATACTCTTATCAGGTTTAAATCATGCTGAATAGTTACCAAAATTATATGCTTTAAAAATACAACTGTCAGCGTTTTATTTTTATCTTTTTATTTTAAGTAATGCCAGAGTCAGACGCTGTCTGTCATCAAATAAACGCCGGGCAATCATGGACACAGCCAGCATAATACCAAAACCCGTGCCTGCTGTGATCAGAAAAAACAGCAGGATCTGGTATTTGACAGCTTCCACCGGCGGGGTACCGGAGAGGATCTGTCCGGTCATCATACCGGGCAGGCTCACCAGTCCGGCAATTGCCATGGAGTTTATAATAGGTATCATACCGGTGCGGATACTCTCTGCACGAATATCGTGAATGACCTCCTGAAAATCCTGTCCCAGCATCAGTCTTTGTTCAATAATCAGACGTTGCTGATAAACACTCTGGTTCAGTTTATCCATACCCAGTGAAATACCATTCATAGTATTACCCAGTAACATACCCAGCAAGGGAATGGCGTATTGAGGTGAATACCAGGGCGCTGGCGCAACAATGACCAGCAGGGCCACTAAAGCCATGGCAAAGGAGGACAGAAACAGTGCACTGGTACCAATTTTAAAGCCTATCCAGCGCTTTAAAGGATATTTCTGCCGGGCATTAATTTCAAAGCCTGCCACCAGCAACATGATGGTCACAATACCACCCAGATAAAACAGATTGGTATTGGCAAAGATCAGTTTAAGAATATACCCCACCAGTAGTAACTGGATGACATTTCGAGTCGCGGCGACCAGTAATTGTCGGGCTATATTTAACTGCAGCAGCAGACTGGTTATAGCCAGCATAATAATAAGGATCGAGGCAATGGCCAGATCCCAGAACGTTAAATGTATCATGCTGTCTCCCCTTCCAGAACCGGCTTAACTGGACTGATGCTATAGCTACCTTCAATAAGGTACAATAATCGATCACTGACTTTTTCCAGTTGCTGTAAATCATGGGAAATCCAGATAACCGGGAGTTGATGTTCAGACTGATATTGTGTTATCAGAGTTTCCAGTAAACCCTGGTTCTGCGGATCCAGATTAGCCGTGGGTTCATCCAGCAATAATGCCTGAGGTTCATTCATTAATACCCGGATACAGGCCAGGCGCTGTTTTTCTCCACTGGAAATATGACTGATCTGCCAGTTCATAACATCCTGCTCAAAACCAAAGTATTGAAATAAGCTATCATTGTACTGGCTGAAATGTTCGCCTACCCGATCAAACCACCACTGGCTTTCCGCCGGCAGTAAAGCTACTTTTTTTCGCCATTGCGGTGCCGGCACTGACTGGGACTCCAGCTCTCCCAGATAGATTTCTCCCTGATGAGGCAGCATATCTGCAATCGCCCTGAGTAAGACCGATTTGCCAATACCGGATGGGCCGCTGACACCCAGACATTGCCCGCCAGCCGTTGTAAAATTAAAATTTTGAGTCAGTTTTGTAGTTATCGCAGCAAGATTCAGGTTTTTAACCGTAAGATCAGCCATATTTACTCATTTATTATTTATTAATATTATAGTTTACAGTCTCAACTGATTTTTCCAGGTTCAACGTTTAATTTTAAAGTATGTATGTCAGGGATGCTATAATTAGTTTTATGAATACGATCCCAATCTGGCTGGACAACAATCCTGACAACATAGAATTTCCTCATCCTGATCTGGCTCTTAGTGAGCCGGACGGCTTACTTGCGGTGGGAGGAGATTTATCTCCTGCACGTATTATTAATGCCTATTTAAACGGCATATTCCCCTGGTATAGCGAAGGTCAGCCACTTTTATGGTGGAGTCCTGACCCCAGAGCGGTACTGTTTCCTGACCAACTGCATCTTTCCAGAAGCCTGAAAAAAATTATCCGTAAAGGGACCTATACTACAACAGTAGATCAGGCTTTTGAGCAAGTCATTTATCATTGCGCCCAGACCCCCAGAAAAGATCAGGATGGTACCTGGATCACCGATGAAATGTCTCAGGCTTATATTCTCCTGCACAAACTGGGATTTGCCCATAGTGCAGAATGCTGGCTGGAGGACAAACTGGTTGGAGGACTTTACGGACTGGCACTGGGGCGGGTATTTTTTGGAGAATCCATGTTTTCACATCAGAGCAATGCTTCAAAAGTAGCCTTTGTGTATTTACTGGACGAATTAAAAAAGGCAGACTATGCTTTAATAGACTGTCAGGTAACCACAGACCATTTGCTTTCTTTAGGTGCTGAAGAGATCCCCAGAAATCAGTTTTTGAGTCTGCTAAAGTTACATACCTATCCTTTTTTAAAAAACAATTTGATAAATACTACCAATAGTAGTAGCTGGCTGTCCCCGGGCAATATACCCTGGAACGAACCACTTTAATAATAATAAAAAACGGCGAAAAAATAGCTTAATGGCATCCACACTCTCACAAAAACCAATTAATTTATATCTTTCAGCTGAACACGACTGCAGTTATCTGCCCGATCGGCTGGCTAATAGTCTGTTTGTTGATCCGGCAGAAGAAATGAGTGCAGATGCCTATTCTGCTTTGATCCAGCAAGGTTTTCGCCGCAGTGGAAATTATGTCTATACCCCTTATTGTAAAAAATGTCATGACTGTATTCCGGTACGCCTGAATGTAACACAATTCAGCCTCAGCCGTTCTCAAAAGCGCTGTAAAAACAGGAATAAGAGTGTTTATGTTATTGAAAAGCCTCCATATTATCAGGAGAGTCATTTCCAGCTTTATAGCCGATATGTACAGTCCAGACACCCTGGAGGCGGCATGGATGAGCCGGAAGACGATAAATACATGGACTTTTTAACTTCCAGCTGGAGCCATACGGCTTTTTTTGAATTTTATGAAGCAGAGCAGCTTATCGGCGTTGCCGTAACTGATATCATGGACAATGGTTTATCTGCAGTGTATACCTTTTTTGAACCCTCCGATAAGTTTCAAAAACGTAGTCTGGGCGTGTATTCTATTTTATGGCAAATTGAAGAAGCACAGCATCGCGGCCTGAACTGGCTTTATCTGGGATACTGGATTAAAGACTGTCAGAAAATGAACTATAAAGATAATTATCAACCGCTGGAGTATTATTATAACCATCAATGGCAGACTAACCCGCCACCATCTTCAGTATCTTCCTGAGTTGTATAGTGCAACTATCTGTCATGCTTATATTTTTTGTTTAAATAAAATATAAGATACTGATTTTTAAAAAAATAATAGTAATTTGTGAAGTAATTCACTAAAGCTTCCCGAGCTTATGACGCTATTATAACTAACCTTAATTAATTCCAGGCTTTTTAATGCTCAGTGCCATTAACCGACTTATTAATCGTTTTGAACAGCAAAATGGCTTTCGACCCAATTTGCTATATATCAACACGTCTCAATTAGAACTTTTACAGGAACAATTATCAGAACACGATATTGCTGTTCTGGCGCAATTGATAGGCATGGATATTGTCATTGTCGAAAACACCCTTAAACCCCATGTTTCCTGGGCACAAATCCAATGGAAACACTCAAAATCCGCCTGAAAAACATTTTTTTATTAATTTCTATCGTAATCCGCTTGCTAAAATGATCAAATTGGGGCAATATGCACGCCTTGTAGAATTTCAGGTTAAGTGATTACATATTATGGCTAAACGTTATGGCTAAAGAAGAAGGTATTGAAATGGAAGGCACAGTGGTTGACACTCTGCCTAACACCATGTTCCGTGTAGAACTTGAAAATGGACATATTGTAACTGCCCATATTTCAGGAAAAATGAGAAAAAACTATATCCGTATTTTAACGGGTGATAAAGTTACAGTGCAGTTGACACCTTATGATTTAAGTAAGGGACGCATTACTTATCGAGCTAAATAATAAGCTGTTAGCTGTTAGCTGTTAAAATCTGCTCTTAACAATTTAGTTAGTGCAATAAAAAGGCCGCGTTTGGGTTAATTACCCGAATGCGGCCTTTTTAATTCTGGTCTGTATCTGTAGTAGATATAAAATACACGGACAAGTTTTTCCCGTGCTCCTATAGTGCGTAATTAGTGCGTTGTTAGTTAGTGCACTTTATCTTCCTTGCCGATCTGACTTTTCAGGTCAAATTTCAGCTCACCATTTTCTTCAGAAACGACCACTGTTCCACCATGTTCAAGTTCGCCAAAGAGCAGAGCTTCCGCCAGCGGTTTTTTAATACTTTCCTGAATCAGCCTGACCATTGGGCGAGCGCCCATTTTTTCATCATAGCCATTTTTAGCTAACCACCTACGGGCATCCGGTTCTACATAAAGTTCCACTTTCTTTTCAGCCAGCTGGGTTTCCAGTTCAAAGATAAATTTATCAACCACCTGCTCCATTACTTTTTCAGACAGCGAAGCAAACTGTACAACGGCATCCAGACGATTTCTAAACTCAGGTGTAAAACCGCGTTTAATGGCTTCTGCCCCATCACTGCTGTGATCCTGCCTGGTGAAACCAATGGATGAACGGGACATGGCTTCTGCCCCCATATTGGTGGTCATAATTAAAATAATATTTCGAAAATCTGCCTTACGCCCATTATTATCCGTTAAGGTACCGTGATCCATTACCTGCAATAACAGGTTAAAAACATCAGGATGAGCTTTTTCAATTTCATCCAGCAGTAATACTGCATGAGGATGTCTGGTGACAGCCTCAGTCAGTAAACCACCCTGGTCATAGCCCACATAACCTGGAGGCGCACCTATAAGTCTTGAAACCGTATGACGTTCCATATATTCAGACATATCAAAACGAATCAGTTCAATACCCATTAATTTGGCCAGCTGACGGGACACCTCTGTTTTACCTACACCAGTAGGACCGGCAAACAGGAACGCCCCGATAGGTTTATCTTCCCGGCCAATACCTGCACGAGCCATTTTAATGGCATCATCCAGTGCTTCAATAGCCTTATCCTGACCATGGATAACCATTTTCAGGTTACGTGCCAGTTTCTTCAGCGAGTTTTTGTCAGAAGTACTGATATTTTTGGGTGGAATACGGGCAATAGAAGCAATAATCGCTTCAATTTCTTTTACACCAATGGTTTTCTTGCGTCTGGATGGTGTATTAAGCTGCTGATTAGCCCCTGCTTCATCAATCACATCAATCGCCTTATCCGGCAGATGACGTTCATTAATATAACGCTCCGACAGTTCTGCTGCCGTGCGTAAAGCCTGCTTGGTGTATTTGATATGGTGATAGTCTTCAAAGCGGGAACGCAAACCTTCTAAAATACGATAGGTTTCTTCTGCTGAAGGCTCAGTCACATCAATTTTCTGAAAACGGCGAGCCAGTGCATGATCTTTTTCAAAAATGCCACGATATTCCTGATAGGTCGTTGAACCAATACAACGCAAGTCACTGGTAGATAAGGCTGGTTTTATCAGGTTAGAGGCATCCATCGCACCGCCGGAAGCAGCTCCGGCACCAATAATGGTATGAATTTCATCAATAAACAAAATGGATTTGGGTTCTTTTTTCAGTTGGTTGAGCACTGCCTTCAGACGTTTTTCAAAATCTCCGCGATATTTGGTACCGGCCAGTAAGGCTCCTAAATCCAGCGAAAAGATGGTATTGCCTTCCAGAATTTCGGGTACTTCATCATCCACAATTTTCTTGGCCAGTCCTTCTGCCAGAGCCGTTTTTCCGACTCCGGCCTCTCCTACAAACAGCGGGTTATTTTTTCTGCGCCGACAAAGAATTTGAATGGTACGATTCACTTCTTCCTTACGACCAATCAGGGGATCAAT
>JALVAL010000553.1 GCA_027011205.1 Gammaproteobacteria bacterium | reverse complement strand
CTGGTAGTAAATCTGGATCAGGGAAATAACGGTAGTCATTGGCTTCTTCTTTACTGCGCATTGGGCGTGTTTCATTCTTGTCAGCATCGTATAAACGCGTTTCTTGTGTTACCGTTCCACCTGATTCAATCAGCTTGATTTGGCGTTTTATTTCGATATTGATGGCTTTTTCAACAAATCGAAAAGAGTTGATGTTTTTAAGTTCGGTGCGTGTTCCCAATTCTTTTTGACCAACAGGACGAATTGATACATTGGCATCGCATCGGAATGAACCTTCTTGTAAATTACCATCACAAATCCCCAAATGCGTAACAATTGTATGAATACCACGCATATACCTTACCGCTTCTTTGGCGGAAGATAAGTCTGGTTCAGAAACAATTTCAATTAATGGTGTGCCACAGCGGTTTAAGTCAATGGCAGAATATTGTGCGTATTTGTCATGAATGGATTTGCCTGCATCTTCTTCAATATGCGCTCGGTTGATGCGAATGGTTTTATCATTGCCTTTATCGTCTTCAATGACTAACTCTCCATGCTCGACAATAGGGTGGTTTAATTGAGTAATCTGATAGGCTTTAGGTGAATCAGGATAAAAGTAATTCTTTCTATCAAAAGTCGATTCTTTAGCAATCACTTTCGCGCCAACAGCTAGACCAAAACGAATGGCGTAACGAAGAACTTTTTCATTAAATACAGGCAATGTACCCGGCATTGCAGCTTCAAGAAAGCTGACTTGTGTATTGGGCTCTGCCCCATAGGCTGTATTAGTTCCTGCAAATAATTTACTTTTAGTTTTTAACTGTGTGTGAATTTCTAAACCAATAACCGTTTCCCATTTTGTATTATTTTGAGCATTACTCATGGCTAAAACCCTCTGCAACTAAATCATGGAAATCAGTTTCTTGTTGAAATTGATGTGCAACATTAAGTATTTTTGCTTCTTGTAAATTATTACCAATCAATTGCAAACCAACTGGTAATTTATCAACCAAGCCAATAGGTATTGATAGGCAAGGTAAACCAGCCAATGAAGATGGAATAGTATAAATATCGGCTTGATACATGCTAACAGGATCTTTTTTGGCATTAAACTCAAATGCCACTTCTGGTGAAACAGGTGCAGCTATGACATCGACTTGTGCAAAAGCACTGGCAAAATCTTCAGAGATTAAACGTCTGATTTTTTGTGCTTTACGGTAATAAGCATCATAAAAACCAGCCGATAATGCCCAAGTTCCCACCATAATACGGCGTTTAACTTCTTCGCCAAACCCTTCGGTTCGAGAACGCACATATAAATCATTTAAGTCTTTTGGGCTATCACATTGTCGACCATAACGAATACCATCAAAACGTGATAAGTTGGATGAACATTCAGCAGGAGCTAAGACATAATAAGCTGAAACAGCTAGATGCGCCGTTGGCAATTTGATTTCGACAAGCTGCGCACCCATATTTTTTAGTGTATCTATTGATTGTTGCGTTTGTGTGCGGATGTTTTCAGGTAATGTTTCCATCCATTCAGGAACAA
>JALVAL010000552.1 GCA_027011205.1 Gammaproteobacteria bacterium | reverse complement strand
GTAAATAATGTACTGGATATTGCTCTGGCAGGTCCCATTGTTTCAGGTGCACAAAGCAATGCCGATGGCAGCGCTGTGAATTCAGGTACTGGTCAAATCAGTTTACCTTCAATTTCGAACACTACAGCCATTCCACTTGCTGGAAATATAACCTTAACTTTTGATGCTGCTAATGGAGATGGCTCAGGTGGGCCAGGCTTTGTGGTAACCGGGGGACCTGGTGGTAATTTAGCTTATAACCCGGCAACTGACTTTGGAGGCAGATCTTATACTTTTGCTGGTTTTGGTGATATGAATTTTACCCTGTCGGGGCAGCCCAATAATGGTGATGCTTTCGTTATTAGTAATAATGATGCACCATATGATGACAATCGCAATGGCCTGTCAATGTCCAAATTACAGACAACCAAAACTATAGAAAACAGCTCCACTGATTTTCAGGCAGCCTATGGCATTATTGTTTCTGATGTGGGTACAAAGACTCATTCTGCTGAAGTGGATCTTAAAGCACAGTTAACCTTAAGTGAACAGGCAAAAGCAGAGCGGGAAAGTTATTCCGGTGTTAATCTGGATGAAGAAGCAGCTGATTTACTTAAATTTCAGCAGGCTTATCAGGCATCTGCAAGGGTCATATCCATTGCAGATGAAATGTTTCAGACCTTAATTAATTCGGTAGGTTAGGAACATGGGATTATATCAGGAGTATAAATTATGAGAGTTGCCACCAGTACGGCCTATTCGCAGGGTGTTACGGCGATAAATACCCAGAATTATAACTTGAATAAAACCCTGCTGCAGTTATCGACGGGTAAAAAGATAGTTGTGCCTTCTGATGATCCCGCAGGCTCTGCCCGTGTTCTGGGCCTGAATCAGGCAAAATCCAGAACCGAAAAATTTCAGGATAATATCTCCACCACCAAAAGTTCACTGGAAGTTGAAGAGACAGCAATTGACAGTGCAGTCAGCGTGCTTCAAAGAGTGAGAGAACTTACTATTCAGGCTAATAATGATACTTATGATGCAGTACAAAGGGCTGATATCAGTAAAGAAATTGAGCAGCAATTAGGTGCGTTACTGGGACTGGCTAATACGACCAATGGTAATGGTGAATTTTTATTTGCCGGTTTTGATAATCGTAATCAGCCGTTTGTAAATAATGGGGGGACCATTGAGTATAAAGGTGATCAGGGGCAGCAACTTCTGCAAATTGGACCAACTCGTCAGATAGCCAGTGGTGATAATGGTTTTGATGTGTTTATGGATATTCGTGGTACCAATAATGGTATCGTTGCTTCTAATAGTCCAATGAGTGTTTTTGCTGTTGTTGGTGAATTGCAAACGGTTCTTAATACCAATGCCGTTTCACCAACTGCAACGGATCCCAATGAAAATGATTTTCATGATTCTATGAATCGTATTATAGGTAATCTGGATGAGGCAATGGGGCATATTGTCGATAAACAGGCGACTATTGGAGCACGTTTAAATGCCACAGAAAGTCAGAAAAATGTTAATGAAGATTATCTGGTACAATT
>JALVAL010000551.1 GCA_027011205.1 Gammaproteobacteria bacterium | reverse complement strand
GCGCACGTGCAGCGGCAGTGTTTACGATCTGTCCGGCAATCTCCAAAAGACGCTTACGTACTTTTGCCTTGAGCTTGCCAAAGCTCCCTTTTCCAAGTCTGTCAAGTACAGGAACGCTCCCCCCGCCTGCAATGTAACGGTCGATATAATCGAGATTTTCAACAGGAAGCAGAATCTTATCATCACCCACATATTTTATAACAATGAAATCTTTGACGCCACCTAAGATCTCTGTCTGCTCGATCTTCTCAAATATTCCGACACCGTAATCTTCATGGACGACATAATCTCCGGCTTTGAGGTCATCAAGCAAGATAGAGCTTTTTCGTCTCCGGCGTTTTTTCTCCGGTTTATTGAGTGAGATAACAAGTTCATCATCGCTAATCATGTTTAATATATAAGGCGCTTCGACAATCGTAATGCCTGTCGTATCATAGATACCGGCCTGTTTTATCGTTGCCTTATTCGCTGCAATGATGCTTATCTTTTTATCTTTATGTACTTTAAGCAGCTGCACTGCATCCGCTACGACTAGCTCTTTGACACTGTCATTTTCTTGTAAAATATCAAGTTCAAAATACTCCCGTGAGATCTGCGGGTCATTAATGGCGTAAGCATCAACAAGCGCATTTTGTAAGTTGCGTGAGAGCATCGCTTTTTTATCTGCTAAAAAGTTCTCCGCCATATCTTCTAAATGCCAAAAACCGAGTGATGCAATATCATGTGAAAGGGCATCAAACGGGCTTTTTTCTATGCGTTCATTGAGTGTGGTAAAACCTGCTTCATCCAATGCAAAAAAAGCACTTGTGATTGTAACGGTATCGAGCTCTTCCCCCAATGTTCTTTGGGTATCGAGATCAAAAGCTTTAATCTGTTCTATCTCCGTATCAAAAAGAGAGATACGCACAGGATGTTCGCTTGAGGGGACAAAGATATCGATGATATCGCCACGATGAGAGATCTCGCCCTCGACCTGTATCATATCGACAAAAGTGTATCCCCAAAAGAGCATCTGCTCTTTAAAAGCTTGCATATCTATCTCAGAGCCAAATTCCAAACTTGTAGCACCAAGCAGTTGTGCTTTTGGAAGTGGGAAAAGGAGTGTTTTCAGGGGTGCTATGACAAGTGGCTTTTTCTTCGCTTGATGGTATTCACGCAACGCATGTAAAAGTTCATGCAGCTCCTCTTTATACGAACGCAGGTCATCCCCGTATGAAGGGCGAAAATCCGGAAAAACAATTGTATCTTTATTGAAAAATTTTGCTACATTTTCTAACTCATGAGCCTCTTTGCTATCCTCACAGATAAGCAAAGACAACTCTGCATTAGAGTTTTTAAAGTGGTTGTAAAGGGCAGCTTGCGACATCTATTTCCTGTGTGCTATGCTTGTGTTTGTTTTACTGTAGGAGTTTTATCGACAACGACATGGTTGGAGCTGTTCTTTACGATGGAGTTCCCCTCAAAAATACCCTTAGATTCAATAACAAGCTCAATGGATGTGATCTCACCATTGACATGACCCGCAGCTTTTATCTC
>JALVAL010000550.1 GCA_027011205.1 Gammaproteobacteria bacterium | reverse complement strand
TTAGCTATTGATTTTAAACAGGCTGTCAATTTATTCCTACCCGGTTATGAACTATTATTTCAGCTGGCAGTAAAAAATTGTTATAAGCTGAATTATATTGAAAATGATGAACAAATTATTTTTACCCGGGGTAATGACATTATTTTATGGAGTCTCAGCAGTAATAAATTAGTGCAGCGTTTAACCGGACATACCAGCAAAATTACTGCCCTGGAATGTATCCCGGAACAGGGACTGATTGTGTCCGGTTCGCAACAGGGTAATATTCGAGTATGGGATTATAATAACTGTCGTCAAGTTCATGTCTGGTTTGCTCATAAAGCACAGATTAATGCTCTGAGTGTATCACCCTGCGGTCAGTTTCTGGCAACTGCTTCTGCGGAGAAAATACTTTGTTTATGGCATCTAAAAGAGGCCAGACAGGTACTGTCTTTCTATGGTGAAGGACATGATGCAGATATAAATGATGTTCAGTTCTCGGCGGATGGAAAATATATTGTTTCGGCATCCCGGGATAAAATAATCCGCATCTGGTCAGTAGAAAACGGCCGTACACTGCACATCCTTAGAGAACATAAACAGGCTGTAAATAATGTTTTATGGCTGGATAATCAAAATATTCTATCAGCAGCTGATGATAAAACTATACGATTATGGACTCTTGAAAGTACTCAAAGCGTTAAGGTGTTTAATGGACATAAGGGAAATATTAACTGTCTGACAGCAACAAAGGATAAAACCTGTATCATCTCAGGTGCCAGTGACGGCAGTGTCTATCTTTGGGATATAGCTACAGGAAGAGGCTTTGCACTGCATCGATTCAGAGAAGCAATTATTGATATAGCGCTTAATCAGTCAGAACAGTTTGTGCTTGTCTCAACTCGAAAAGGTCTTGCCATACTGGAAATCGAAAATCCTTTTCGCTATCGCGCCAGTTATCAATTTTCGCTGCCAGAATCGGCTAAACAGGTAGATAAGGCGCAGCGTCAATATCAGCAGCTCAGATATAAAGCAGAAACTGAGCTGAGTCAGCATCACTTTCTACAGGCAATGCAGTTTCTACAGCAGGCCAGAAATATCCCGGCTTATGAACAGGACAAAAAAGCGTTTAAGCTCTGGACCCTGTTATATTTAAAATTACCCAGAATAAAATTAAAAGATGTCTGGAAATTTTTACAGGTTAAAAATAATTCTCAACGTATAAGTAGCCTCTGTATCTCTCTTAATTCAAATATTCTGTTTATATCCAGCCACTCAGGAGTTATCTCTCAATGGTCTGAAGATAGTTTTAATATTATAGAGTCCTTAAATATTAAAAAATCCATTACGGGCATAAAACTAACACAGGATGATGGCTCATTATTGTTTTCTTCAGAAAATGATATACGTTTTATAGATATTATAAGTGGAGATCTCTTTTCATCTTTTAATCAGCACAATGCTGATATCAGTTGTTTTGATATTACCCCGGATGATCGTTTTGTTATCTCTGCCGATGTGCAGGGTGGATGTTATTTATGGCGTTTGCTTACAGGGGAACTTAATTATAACTTTTCTAGTGATAAAAATATTATCAGTACCCTGGCTATAAGCCCTGATGCTCAGTTATTTGTATGCGGACATATTAATAATAACAAAATTGCAGTCAGGGAACTCAAGCAGGGTAAAATTATTACGGAACTTGAGGAACATGAAAAACCGGTCAGCAGTCTGGCTATCAGTACAGATGGTCGTTTTATTCTGTCCGGCAGTGCGGATGCAAGCTTGCGTTTATGGCAGGTTAGTTCCAGTCATAAGAATTCATTAAGGATTTTCAGAGGTCATAAAAAACGAATTTATCAGGTTGCTATGGATCCGCAAAATAAAATTGCAGTATCTATCAGTGAGGATCGCACTCTAAAAATATGGAATTTGAACAATGCAGACTGTTTATTTAGCTTTACCATGGTCGATGCAGATTTTACCCGTGTTTCAATCAGTATAGATGGCCAATATATATATGCAGGTTTAAGTGATGGTAATATTCTTATCTATTGTCTGGACTGGGAGTTGGACGATAAAAATCACACTGGATGGCAGATCTCCGCTGATGTTTATCTGAATAATTATTTACTATCACACAAGGTTAATAGCTCTGAGCAGGAATTGATTCATATTATGAAGCTATTAAACCGTTCAGGCTTTGCCTGTCTGGATAAAGGGGATGTTGCAAAACAGCTGATGAAGAATGTTGAGAACATATATCAACAGAAAATATTTGCTGCTAACATTAAGGGGCATGGAAATATTCTGAATGTTCAGGAAATGAAAAATCATAAGCAAAGCAAATCCAGACAAAAATTAAAAAGATTATGGGCAGTTTCTGCTTCTTTCGTTATTATTTTTATATTGTTTACCTGGTATTCCGGTGATAATAAAATAACCAATATTGAAAATGAAGCAGTATTTCAGAAAACTATCAACATCAATGAAAAAGAACAGCTTACTATTGATAAAATGCTGAATATTGGCTTTGGACTATCAAGGCTTAATAACAATATTGTTTTTGTTAATAAGACTCTGGATATTAATTCCATCAATACACCTGAAAATTTAAAAATGCTGAAACTCTGGTTGCAGCTCAATGAACTGGATCTTAAAGACGGCTGGAATCAGTCGTTTAAATATGTTGGAGTTAAATCGGGTGTATTTAAAGGACGAATTATTTTACGTTCTGCTGGACAGGATGGACAATATAAAACAGATGATGATTTATTGCTCAATGGATTTCCTTATATTGGTTCTCTTGCTGTTAAAAAAAATAATCAGCTTATTACTAAATTGTCTGATATAAAAATAATATCTCTGTCTACATCAGAGCAGGATGAAGAAACTGAGTCCCTGACCAATTTTGAGACGGAAACTCAAACCGAAAATAATTTTGTCAATGAAGTAATAGAAGAGTCATTTCCGGATAAGCCGGTAGAGGCATTGGAAGTGACTCTTAAACCTGAAGTTATTGTGGAAACTCAGGATTAGTCATGGATAAAGTTAAGATAACGATTATAAAAGGTGCTTTAACAGGTAAAGATTATAGCTTCACTGAACGCAGTCTCTGTGTGATAGGACGTGAACTGGACTGTAATATTTTATTACCGGATGATGAACTACATAGTACCATTTCCCGATATCATTGTTTACTGGATATTAATCCGCCTGAAATCTGTATTCGAGATTTTGGCAGTTTAAATGGTACTTTTGTCAACCAGAAAAAAATAGGTCAACGGGATATAGATGAAAATATTCATAAAGCACAGGGTATGATTTATCCGGAATATAATATTAAGGATGGTGATCGGATACAAGTAGGTGATACCAGCTTTACAGTCAGTATTAGTTCAGATCTGCTGTCTAATGAAATGTCAGAGTCTCAGGAAGAAGACTCAACTCATAAACTTGAGAAGAATCTTAATCTGGAAGCTTCTTCTCAGTCTAATCCACTTGAAAAGGTCAATCATTTGCTGAATGAGGCAGCGCATAATGAAGATGAATTAATTGCTGTTAAGGGTTATATCATTAGAAAAGAACTGGGACGTGGAAATATGGGGGCAGTCTACCTGGCTTCTCATTTTAAAAGTCGAAGTAATGTTGCCTTAAAGGTGATGCTGCCAAAGGTAGAATCAAATGCCAGAACACATAAGCAATTTATGCGAGAATCTCGTAATACGCAATTACTTAAACATAAAAATATTGTACAGGTTTATGATATGGGTTGTTATGAAGGAACCTATTTTTTTACCACTGATTATTGTGAGGGTGGAAGTGTTGCCCAGTTAATAAAAAAGAAAGGAGGTCGATTACCGCTGTCATTGGCAATTAAAATTTATTTACAGATACTCGATGGTCTTGATTATGCTCATCAGGTTAAAGTGCCCGGCATCGTACTGGCAGATGGAAAAATCACTTCAGGGACAGGTTTGGTGCACAGGGATATCAAGCCGGGTAATATTCTATTGACTAAAAACGCAGGAATATGGCATGCCAAAATTGCTGATTTCGGGTTGGCAAAAGCTTTTGATACGGCAGGTTTAAGTGGTAGAACAGCGACCGGTGTATCAGCCGGTACACCTTATTATATGCCCAGACAACAGATAATAAATTTTAAACTGGCTAAACCTGAAGTTGATGTCTGGGCAGCAACCGCCACTTTCTATAAAATGGTTACAGGACGACATCCAAGAAATTACAATAAACGTACCGACCCGTGGTTAACTACACTAAAAATGCCGCCAATACCTATTAAGGATCGGGATGCTGCCATTCCCTCTGCTCTGGCAGAACTGGTGGATCGTGTTCTATGTGATAAACCTGAACTCAGCTTTAAATCAGTCAGAGCGCTGAAAAATGAACTCTTAAAAGTGATATAAGACAGTGAAGATAAACTATTTCGGCAAAACTGATCAGGGACTGGTCAGAGTATGCAATGAAGACAGCCTGGGATTATTTCCGCAACTGGGCCTGTTTGTGGTGGCTGATGGTATGGGCGGCAGGCCTGCTGGAGATGTGGCATCAAGACTGGTTATAGAAGTTTTACCCTTATTAATTGAACAACGGATCCCTGAACCAAAATCCTTAAAAAACAGTGAGATTATACAGCAGATTAAAGGTATCTTAACGGATTTAAGTAATCGTATATTACATGAAAGTAAAAACAGAACAGAATTTGAAGGAATGGGCACCACTCTGGTAATGGCACTGATAACTGAACAGTATCGTTTTATTGCACATATGGGAGATAGCCGGGCCTATTTATATCGTGAGCAGGTGCTGCAGCAGATCAGCAATGATCATAATCTGGTGCGGCATTTATTACTCTGTGGCGAATTGACCCAGGCTGAGGTCAATCGTCATCCCGGTCGTAACCAGTTGCTGCAATATATTGGGATGGAAAGTGAACCCAACCCAACTGTGATCTGTATACCCAGATTAGCAGATGAATATTTACTCCTATGCAGCGATGGCCTGACTAATATGCTCTCCCATCAGACAATGACCCTTTTAATGAAACAATCTTTACCGTCTGTAACAGTACAATTAACAGCAGATATTATAGAACATTGTACAAATAATCTGATCTGTGCCGCCAATCAGGAAGGCGGTGAAGATAATATGACTGTGGTGATAACTGATTAACAAGATGCCCCTTATCGTTTGACAAAATCTGCTTTGTTTCCTAAAGTTATAAAATACCTCTATCAGATTGTGTGAATGGGTTGTATATATGATAATGCGGAATGTATCTGATAATGACTTTTCATTTGTAGTAAAAAAAGTATTTCTACCAACCCTGGTGTCTATTATTATTCTGACATTGCTGGTGGGGTATTCCTATTACTGGAATATAGATAATATTAACCATGAAAAACTAAACCTGGCATTATCAGAAGCCAAGGCCAACTTGAATAAAGATGCCGCCTTCAGGCAGTGGGCAACTCTTCATGGAGGTATTTATGTTAAACCCGATAAACGAACCCCTCCTAATCCTGCTTTAGCTCATTTGTTCGATCGAGATGTTGTCACCACCGATGGTACAAAGCTAACCTTAATGAATCCCGCTTATATGTTACGCCAAATGAGTGAAGAATTTGAAAAACTCTACGGAGTTAAGAGCAAGATTACCGGTAAATTGCAGCTTAATCCTAAGAATAAACCGGATAAATGGTATGGTTCCGGCAAGCATGCTTGAATACTCATAAAAACATCGTAATACTCCATAATCAACAATCTGAAAAAAGTTCGGGACACATCAGACTATTTCTATTATAATCCTGTCCCATGAAAATAC
>JALVAL010000549.1 GCA_027011205.1 Gammaproteobacteria bacterium | reverse complement strand
CCGTTAGTGTGTATCAATAAACGGATGCACACTAATTAATTAAACCTTGTATATTTAATATACAAGGTTAAAGGATGACCTTTATGTCTGCCAATTTTTCGGATTTACAATGGCAGAAAATTAATCATTATTTTGATTCATTTTCGCTTGAATATGATTTGCCGGAACGCAGCTCAGAGTCTGTGTTATTAGCGACATTTAATATTCGAAAGCTGGGTAAAATCGACAATAGAACTGAACAGAGCTGGGCATTTCTTAAAAAAATTTTATTATCCTTTGATTTAATCGCGGTACAGGAAATTATGGATGATCTGTCCGGTTTTGAATTCCTTGTTTCTTTACTGGGTGATGATTACGGCATGGTGGTCTCGGATGTTACTGGTGCCAAACCCGGTTCTTCAGGTAATACAGAACGACTGGGCTTTATTTTTAACTGGCATAAAATTCAACGTACTGCATTAGCCAGTGATATTAGCTATGACCGTTCTGAAATTGCAAAAAACTTATATGAACATCAGACTGATTTTAATAATGCCTGGTTAAAACATACCCGGCAGCTAAAAAAATGGCAGCAAAAAGTTAGTAAAAATCACTCGCTGGGTAAGCGTGCGCCTTCAAAGCCGGCACTGGAATTACCCCGTTTTGTGAGTTTTATCCGCCAGCCTCATTGTGTTTCCTTTCGTATAAAAGGTGAAAATGGACAGGAGTCCTATGATTTTCTGATAATTAATGCTCACCTTCTGTATGGAAAAAATAAACGGGAACGGGAATGGGAGTTCAGAGCTCTGCTGGAATGGCTGACCATAAGAGCAAAATATATTGATAAACTTTACCATCCTAATCTGTTGTTATTAGGTGACTGCAATCTTGATTTTGATACTATTTCAATTATGAGAGAAGAAGTGGATGCCTTTTTAAAAAGCCTTAATAGTACGATTTTAAAGTCCAGGAAATCCGCCAGCGCTAATTTCCCATTATTGACGCCTCATCCTCAGAAAGGCAACCTGGTTACTGCTTTACGTCAGAAACAAACCTATGATCAAATAGGCCTGTTTTCTAATGATCCACGACTGCCCAAACCAGATGACAACAAAACCGCCGGGCAGATACCCGGTGCCTATGATTACGGGGTATTTAATATAGCCAATCTTATCGCCAATGCCTTACATCAAAAAAATATTGGTGCTATTACGCTAAAGCAGAAAAAGGAAATATATAAAAAAGCTGAATATGATATCAGTGACCATATGCCGGCCTGGTTTCGGTTAAAAATACCGGGCTCTTAACTCTCTGCAGCAATCCAGTTTCTTGCCGTCTGCATATTGTCAAATATCCGGAATTCCCAGCTGGAATTGACACTGGTAAAAAGCTGAATAAACTGTTGACAGAGCTCAATAATTTTTTGATCTGTGGCTATTAAAGCGACTTTTATATTTTTTAAATAAGATGCTGCACCCACTGTCATAGCTACTGGGTAATCAACATATTCTTCCGTTAAAAGCTGGCCATTAACTTCTGAATAATCACCAATAATATATTTAATAC
>JALVAL010000548.1 GCA_027011205.1 Gammaproteobacteria bacterium | reverse complement strand
AGCAGCCTTATCCTGACAGGAAAATTCTATAGCATATGACAGGGTCTGCGGATCTCTTTGTACCAGTTTAGACATATTGTCAGACAACCAGACAAAAAATTGCCTGCTGTTAATCAGTGCATATTTGATGATTTCTGCCAGTCCAGCACTGAGTTGACGTTCATCCAGAGTATTTAATGTATTAGTATCAGCAAGTACACATTGAGGCTGGTGAAAGGAGCCTATCATGTTTTTACCCAGAGGATGATTAACACCGGTTTTTCCTCCCACAGAAGAATCCACCTGAGCCAGCAAAGTAGTAGGGACTTGAATAAAATTAACACCACGGCGATAAATGGCAGCGGCGAAGCCCGTCATATCACCAACGACACCGCCTCCCAGAGCAATAATAGTGACCCGACGATCAAACTGCTTTTCCATCAGGCAATCAATAATAGCTAATATACCCTCAAAATTTTTATATATTTCACCATCGGGTAAAATGACTGTTTCACATTGATAATCTGTCAGACTCGCCAGCGTCCTATCAAGATATAAAGGCGCAATGGTTTCATTGCTAACCACAACCACCTGTTTACCCACAATATACGGAGACAATAAAGCGCTGTTCCCCAGAATATCCTGACCGATAAAAATAGGGTAACTACGTTCGCCTAAATCAACATTTAATGTAATCATAATGACAAGTCGTAAGTCGTAAGTCGTAAGCCGTAAGTCGCAAGTCAAAGAAATTTTTCGACTTCCGACTTACGACTATCAACTTATAACTTATATATCAATTCCTCTAATTTTTTAACCGCCGTATGCACGGTCATTTTGTTTGTTTCGAGTATTATATCAGCTAATTGGCGATAAATGGGATCACGTTTTGTGATAATACTTTGCAGTTTTGCACGTGGATTTTCGGTTTGCAGGAGCGGCCTGTTCTTGTCTTTTGAAGTACGTTCAATTAAATCATCCAGGCTGGCACATAGATAGACAATGGTACCGGAAGATTTAAGCAGCTTGCGGTTTTGTTCTTTTAAGATAGCGCCACCGCCTGTGGCCAGTACTATTTGGGATTTTCCGGCCAGCTCAGCAATAATATCCTGTTCACGCTTTCGAAATCCCTGTTCTCCTTCCAGTTCAAAAATCAGAGGAATAGAGGCCCCGGTTCGCTCTTCAATTTCACGATCACTATCAAAAAAATCAAACCCGAATACACGGGCAATCTGACGACCAATGGTAGTTTTACCTGCCCCCATGGGTCCAATCAGAATAATATTAGAATTCAGGCACTGACCCATAAAAATAAGATTCCCCGCTGTACTTTTTTAAAAAAACATTAATCTTAAAAGTTTGGGGTAATATGACAAAACATCAGATATTTTTCAAGTAATGAATTGGTTCAAGGGATGATTTCAAAAAAACTGGCAGGCTTCAGAATCTCAAAAACCTGCCCGTTGGGAGTATGAACCTAGAAGAATTATCTTACCGATAGATTCTCATTCATGATTTTAGGCGTTATAAAGATAAGCAGCTCACGCTTATCATTTTTGTTAGTGTTTACTCTGAATGCCTGACCGATAACAGGGATATCACCCAGAACGGGTACTGAATCTGTTGTTTTTGAAATTTCATGCTCAAAGATACCACCTAGCACGATAGTATCCCCATTGTCCACTAAAACAGAGGTTTCAATTTCTCTGGTTTGAATGGAAGGTGCTGAACCAATACCTACAGGCACCAGGTCACTGACATTATCCTTGGTAATCAGCAGTTCCATATTAACTTTATTGCCTGGAATGATTAACGGTGTCACTTCAAGACTTAATAAGGCCTGTTTAAATTGAATATTAGTACCATTTTGACTGACAGTTGAGTATGGAATCTCATCACCTGCCTTGATACTGGCCTTTTGACCATTAGTGGTAACGACTCTTGGGCTTGAAATAATTTCACTGGTACCGTCAAGTTGTGAAGCTGAAATCTCAAGGTCAACCAGGTAATTACTGTTTAATAATGCAAAGGTTACACCCAGCAGATTTTTTTGTTGCTTACCTAAATCTACACCACCCTGAGTTGTTTGTGTGGTACTGGATGAACCGGGAGAAAGATTACCCCGGGTCTTGACTACGCCATTTTTCCCTACCGATGCAAAGTTCCAGTTTAAACCCATTTCTTTTTCAAATTTGTCACCGGCAGAAACAATACGGGCATCAATTAATACCTGTCGAGTTGGGGTATCAATTTCAGACACTAATTTTCTTAACTGTGCAATATTTCTTGCTGTATCACGTACAATCAGCTTATTTGTTCTATCATCTGACATAATGGTACCACGATTAGAGAAGTAGGATGCCCCTTCTTCATCATCCGGATTATCTGGATTTACAGTATCCGTACCATAGGTTCTATTGCTGCCTCTTCTACCCGATCTAGTTCCTTTTAAAGCCTGATTTCTTGATTTTTTTATCAGTTTTTCCACAGTTGAAGCAGTGACAAACTGCAATTGTATGGTTTCTGTAACCAGCGGTAATAAATCCGCAATTTGCTTTTTAGCCTCCAGCTCCTGTTTTTCAATAGCTGCCAGCTCTTCTGCTGGAGCGACCCGCATTACATTACCTTCTTCACGCATACCCAGCCCCTTGGTTTTTAATATTATGGCCAGAGCCTGATCCCAGGGAACATTTTTAAGACGCAGGGTAATGCTGCCGGTTACGGTATCACTGGTAACCATATTTTTACCGGTAAAATCTGCGATTAACTGTAACACAGCACGAACTTCAATATCCTGAAAATTAAGAGACAGACGTTCCCCGGTATAACCGAATTTTGCTTTTTGTTTGGCTAATTTCTGTGCTTTGGTGAGTTCTTTCACTTCAATGGTAAAGGTATTACCAGCCTGGTAACCCAGGTGATCAAAATCACCCCGGGTATCCACGACCATTTTAATATTTTTGCCGGTAGCAAATGTGTCTATATAAGAAACAGGCGTTTTGAAATCGGTAACATCAAGACGACGTTCCAGATTTGCCGGCAAACTGACATTTTTAATATAAACAACTAATCGGCCAGCTTCCTGCTTAAGGTTGATATTATCCGGCTGTTGATTGAAATAGATAATAACATTACCCTCACCTTCTTTTCCTAAACGAAAGTCGATATTTTTAATTGCATTATGATCCAGAGCATCGGTAGCCGTCGCAACATTAGCTTCATCCAGGGTAACAATAACTTTATTTCCATCGACTTCAGTTGAATACTTTGTTAATGATGTCAGGTTAAGAACAACTCGAGATCGACCGCCTGCAGCAACAGCGGTGACACTCCGCGCCAGACCAATGCCAATAGTCTGCCTTTTCTTTTTCAGGGCAATGCCTGTACCCGGGAAATCCAGAGCAATCCGAGCAGGACTGTCAATTGTAAAAGTACCCGGTTGCGGAGCCGGTTCAGAAAACTTAAGCACCACCTGAATTTTATCACCCGGTATGGATGAAAAAGAAATATCTTCGAGCATATTACTCGCATGAACTGTAGTCACAAGACTTATGGACAATATCCATAACACTGCCGTTAATAACTGTTTATAGATTGCGTTTCTGTTCATAACATTCTCTCTAATATTTCCCGGATTTTTTTAATACAGGCTGTGATAATACTTGTTCTAAAACCTTAACTTTTAAAAGTATCTTTATTCACTCAATGCAATAGATGCATTTCGTTCTGTCCAACCACCGTTAATGTCGGGCACTAACTCAACCAGCGCCAGTTTTTCTTCATTTACGGCTACTACCCGTCCATAATTTCTACCTACATAGTGACCGACAGCAACACGATGCAATAAACCATCCGGATCTTTAATTAAGGCCCATTCGGTATCATTCTGTGCCAGTGTCCCTACCATTTTCAAACTGTCAAGAGAAAATTCTTCCAGAGGTTCTCTGGGACGATTTTCGTCCGGTCGAGGCCCACGATAACTGCCGCCTGAAACTTCAATATCCACCACTGGTTTAAATGGATCACGGATATCATTTGCGGCGTAGGCATAAGGCGGCTTATGCTTGAATTCAGGTATAGGTTTTACTTTACCCTTATAAGTCGCTTTGGTTTTATCTACATAGGCTTTCAAATCACTCACATCATTTGATACACAACCTGAAAGAGCTGATATGGAAGCGGCCAATAATAAAATCTTTTTCATCTGTAACAATCTCAATTATCCATTCAATTGACATTCAGGTTAAATAATATCAGGCTAATTTTTACTGAATCTCATCAATATACTGTACTTTTTCTGTACTCGGTATTTTTTAACGTCTACGTCTACGCTTCTTTTTTTTCTTTTTTCGCTTCGAGGATATTTCATCCTGATCCAGATAACGATAAGTTTTTGCCACCAGAGTAATAGTTAATTTTTTATCTTTGTTCATGTCAGGATTTACATTACCCTTTTTATTGCCCTGTTTTTTTGCAGGGACCATGGCAATATTATGAATGGTTACAATTCTTGGTAAGGCGGCGATACCGGTGGCAAAGCCACCAAAATCATGATAGGTACCGGTTACTTTAATGTTTACCGGCAGTTCCGCATAAAATTCCTTACGAACTTCTCCAGAAGGTTTAAACAGACTGAATTCCAGATTATTACTTAAACCAGTTTGTGATATTTCCACCAGCAAATCAGCCACTTCGGTTTTTTGAGGCAATTGTTTCAGCATCGAGCCAAAACTTTTTTCCATTTTTACCATTTGTTGTTTATAGGCTTCAAGATTAGCGGCTTTACCCTGTTTTCTTTTAAATTCATCTTTTAAAGGTTGTTCTTTAGCCTTTACCACATCCAGTTCAGCAAGAGTATCCTGGGTGAAATAATAAAATCCACCGCCAACAACTATTGCAAAAACAATAAATACGGCACCCAGTCTTGCTGATAAGGGCCAACTACCAATATTTTCAAAATCGAGTTCATTCAAATTCATAACTCTTAGCCCTTCTTCTTATTCTTAGCTTTTTTCTTACTTTCAGGATTAGCCTGTTTGGCAACCAGAGTAAATGTACTATAGCCGTCCTGAGCAACAGAACCACCCTTTTTCTTTTTAGTCTGAATCACTTTCAAATTCGGATTCATTAACCACTCGGCACGATCTATATTACGCATGTAAGCAGATACCCTGGCATTAGATTGGGCCAGGCCATTAAAAAGTAATTTTTTTCCTTTTTGAGTAAACCTGGTCAGGTGCACACCTTCTGGAACCACTTTAACAATTTCATCCAGCATATGAACACTGTCAGAACGATTGCCCTGTAATTGCTGAATTACTTTCATACGAGCCAGCAGATCGGCTTTTTTCTTTTCCAGTTGCTTTATTTCTGCAATGGCTTTTTCCACCTTCTTAATTTCAGACTTTAAATAACTATTCCTTGTGTTCTGGTAATCAATCATTGCACCAAGCTGCATCTGGACTGCCAGAATAACTCCTGCACCTAACAGTGCTGCACCGGCAAGCATAGTGTAAAACTGCTGTTCAATTTGCTTGCGTTTTTCTTCACGCCAATTTAGTAGGTTAATTCTGGCCATTAATCAAAACTCCTTAAAGCAAGCCCGCAAGCAATCATCATTGCAGGAGCATCATTGCCAAGTACCTGAGCCTTAATGCCGGAAGCAAGAGACATGTTAGCAAAAGGATTTGCAATAGAGGTAGAAATACTGAGTCGCTCTTCAATCATCTGATCAATATCTGTGATGGATGCACTACCGCCCGCCAGAACAATATGATCAACCGAACTAAATTGACTGGAGGAAAAGAAAAATTGCAACGAACGGCTGATTTGCTGGGTCATTGCCTCTTTAAAGGGTTCCAGCACTTCTGGCAGATAGGTATCCGGCAAACCACCCTGTTTTTTCGCCATACCTGCTTCTTCATAAGACAAACCATAGCGGCGCTGAATTTCTTCTGTCAACTGCCTGCCGCCAAAAACCGCCTCTCGGGTATAAATATTTTTACTATCATGGAGCACGCTTAAGGTTGTCATTGTTGCACCGACGTCAAACACAGCAACCGTCATATCCTCTGCGCCGCCAGGTAACTGCGGGGCAATCAAGGTAAAGGCATTTTCCATGGCATAGGCTTCGACATCAATAACCTTTGCTATCAGACCGCCCAGTTCTGCCGCGGCCACACGAACATCCACGTTTTCACTTCTGGACGCCGCCAGCAATACATCCATATGCTCAGGAGAATTTTCACTAGGCCCCTGAACTTCGAAGTCCAGATTAACTTCATCCAGAGAATAAGGAATGTACTGGTCAGCTTCGATCATAATCTGACTTTCCAGCTCTTCTTCATTAAAATCGGCCGGCATTTGTACGATTTTGGTAATTACGGCTGAACCGGCAACAGCCAGTGCGGCATTTTTCTGGCGGCTTCCAGAACGTTTTGCCGCTTTTCTGATCGCTTCACCTACAGCATCAACATCTGAGATATTTTTCTCAGCAACAGAATTGGGCGGCAAGGGTTCAACGGTATATGATTCAACTCGATACTTATTGCCGTTTTTGGATAGTTCCAGTAATTTTACGGCAGAAGAGCTGATATCAACTCCCAGCAAACTTTGTGCTTTAGTTCCGAATAATTGTGCAAACGCCAAAACTAAATCCTTCTTATTAGTAAAACTTTGTTTAATTGTCTTAAGATTTCAAACAGTTCAAGTACTTACAAAATAATCATAATAGATTACATGAATTTTGCAAGCTTACTTTTAAGTTAATCATCAATTTTAAAAAAATTGAGCTTGATTTCGTGTCAAATCATCATTTAACAGACTATATATTCAACCTATTCTAACTTAGACCACAAACTGTCATTTTACAAAGCCCATTGACGAGAGTTTGCTCTGGGAATAAAAAATTGTCGATTACTTCACAGGTTCAGGGTCTTATGTTTAAAATTATAGAGGGAAAAAGGCTAATTCAAACATACAATCATAGCTTTTTGTTTTTCTTCAAGTAGTTAGAAGCTATTCATAGGATAGTACATGAAATAACAGAATCAAGCACGTGATTAATCTTTTTTCTGAAAACGGGTGTGGTGTCACAAAAAAAGCTTTATAATCAAATCTATTAATTAAACCAATCCTTTACATTAATTAGCTTTATGGCTTTATAATAAAAAGTTATTTTAACACCAATTTGAGCAATTATGCGCCGCCTATACCAACTTTTCCTAACTCTCCTTACACTTTTTTTAACCACTGCCATCATATCAGTGATTTCAATCACTTCAATTTATTTTTATCTGGAACCCGGATTACCTGATATTGAAGTATTAAAAGATGTCAAATTACAGGTTCCATTGCGGGTTTATTCCAGCGATCATAAACTGGTTGCAGAATTTGGGGAAATGAAACGGGAACCTGTTACCTTCAGAGATATTCCTGAACAACTGGTTCAGGCCGTTATTGCTGCAGAGGATGAAAACTTTTTCCAGCATCCCGGAGTAGACTACAAAGGAATACTGCGAGCCATTATCCATTTAATTAAAACCGGACAAAAAGGTCAGGGCGGCAGTACTATTACCATGCAGGTAGCCCGTAATTTTTTCCTGACCCGGGATAAAACCTATATTAGGAAAATTAATGAAATATTTCTGTCCCTGAAAATTGAAAAAGAACTCTCTAAAGAAGATATTATGGCTCTGTATATGAACAAAATATATCTTGGCCACCGCTCCTATGGGGTCGCTGCAGCGGCAAAAACCTATTATGGACTGCCACTGAATGAATTATCCCTTGAACAGTTTGCCATGATCGCAGGCTTACCCAAAGCACCGTCAAAATTCAATCCAGTGACCAATACCAAACGCGCGACCATTCGTCGAAACTATGTACTGAACAGAATGCAGCAACTTAATTTTATTAGCCCGAAACGTTATCAACAGGCGATTCAAACCCCGGATAATGCTGGAATTCATACTGCAAATATAGAAGTTGAAGCGCCTTATATTGCTGAGATGGTACGTTCTCATATGGTGAAACAATATGGTGATAATGCTTATACCAATGGTTATAATGTCTTTACCTCTATCAGCAGTACTCTGCAGACTGCAGCCAACAAAGCGTTGCGCAGTGCCTTAATGAGCTATGAGTATCGCCATGGTTATAAGGGTATTAGCAGGCATTTTGATCTGCCTGAAAATACCCCCTTGCTGGACACGCTTTCCCTGCTGGATGAATTCAGACCCGTGGGTCATTTACAGCCCGCTCTGGTACTCGCTATTAATAAAGTTGAAGTCCCGGCAGAACGCAAAAACAAAAAAGACCTGAAGAAAAAAACTGTCACAGAACAGCAGGCCCAGGTTCTTCTTAAAGACGGCAGTACCGTTGCGCTAAGATGGAAACATATTAAATGGGCTCGAAAATACCTTAAAGACAATTCTATCGGCCCCAGGCTGAAGAAAATTACAGACGTTATTAATCCCGGTGATGTCATTTATATAGAACAATTAAAAAATAAAGAATATGCTCTGGCTCAATTGCCGGAAGTGGCCGGTGCCATGGTTTCTTTAAATCCTCAAAACGGTGCCATAAATGCTCTGGTCGGCGGCTTTGATTACTATCATAGTAAATTTAACCGGGTGATTCAGGCCAAACGTCAGCCCGGTTCAAACTTTAAACCGTTTATTTATTCCGCCGCCTTAAATAAAGGCTATACTGCAGCCACCCTGATTAATGACGCGCCGGTAGTATTTAAAGACAGTTATCTGGAAGGTTTCTGGCGACCTGATAATTATAGCGGCAAGTTTTTTGGTCCCACACGCCTCAGACAGGGCCTGATTAAATCCCGAAATCTGGTTTCTATCCGGATCCTGCGGGATATTGGTATTAACTATGCCATTGATTATGTCAAACGCTTTGGTTTTAGCGCAAGTGAATTACCCAAAAATCTATCGCTGGCATTAGGCAGTGCTACTTTAACCCCGATGCAGATTGCCCGTGGGTATGCCATATTAGCCAATGGCGGTTATGATATTACCCCCTGGTTTATTGAGCGGATTGAAGATCCACTGCAGAATCTGCTGTTTCAACAGGATTATAAAGCAGTCTGCTCACCTGACTACCCTCAGGAAAACTGTCCTGAAGATAAAACCCGTCAGGCGGTGCGTGTTGTTGATGAGGACAATGATTTTATTTTAACCACCATTATGCGCGATGTAATCCGTTTTGGTACCGGTCGCAGGGCGCTGCAGCTGGGACGTAAAGATATGGCCGGCAAAACCGGTACTACTAATGATCAGCTTGATGCCTGGTTTTCCGGTTTTAACCGGCAGATAATGGCAACAGCATGGGTAGGTTTTGATACTCCCCGCTCTCTGGGTCGGCGAGAATTCGGCGGTACTGCAGCATTACCCATGTGGATGAATTTTATGAAAGTGGCTTTAAAAGATATGCCCGAACAGCCCTTACGGGTTCCAGAGAATGTCGTGACCGTTAAAATAGACGCTGAAAACGGTCTGCTGGCTGCACCATCATCCAAAAAAACCCTGTTTGAATACTTTGTTAATGGGACTGAACCCAAACGTTCAGCCGGCAGCTATGACTCATCCAGCAGTAGTAATGAAGCCACTAATGAAGAACTCTTCTAAACACTCGTATTCCAGGAGTTCAAAAGCCGGCTCTGAAAAACACCAGCAGTTCCAGCGCCTGCGTTATCAGATAGCTGTAAATGCCGCCCGCCTGATGAGTGAAGAAGGCAGCGATAATTTTAGTTGCGCACGAAAAAAAGCTGCTCAGCAGCTGGGCATACAAAATGAACATGCCATGCCGGATAATGAAGAAATTCTGGCTCAGTTAAAAATATATCAGTCTCTTTATAGCTCTGCCGATCAGCAAAAGTGGCTTTATGAACTTCGGAAAGTGGCACTTAAAGCCATGCGGCTGTTCCATGCTTACAGGCCGAGACTAACCGGCTCAGTATTACTGGGTTATGCTGGAGAACACAGTGCTATTGATATACAGCTTATGGCCGATACCCCCGAAGAAATTGCCACCCTGTTAATGGATCATAATATTCCTTACCAGCCTGGCGAATGGAAGCTCTATTTTGGCATACGCAATCCGCAAATGCTTCCTTATTACCAGTTTTATGCCGGTGATCACCGGATAAATTTAATTACCTTCTCTGAAAAACAGCAAAAAACCAGGCCCGTCAGTCCCTTAAACGGGCAGAGTATGCAACGCGCCTCTATCGAACAACTTGAAACCTTACTGAAAAATCCTGAGAATAATTCTGCTGAACAGGCAGGCTGTTAACGCTTCCGCTCAAAAGGCTGATATTTTTTCCGTGCCACGCCGGAATCCACAGCCGCTTTAGCAACCGCAGGTGCCACGGTAGAAATCAGACGAGGATCAAAGGGTTTGGGTATAATATAGTCAGGACCAAATTCCAGCCTGTCCAGCCCGTAGGCAGCACTGACATCTGAGGGCACAGGCAAACGCGCCAGTTGTGCCAGAGCATGCACAGCAGCAATTTCCATTTCGGTATTAATGGTTTTAGCTCGAACATCCAGAGCACCTCGAAATATAAATGGAAAACCCAGTATATTATTAATCTGATTAGGATAATCGGAACGCCCTGTCGCCATAATCAGATCATCACGGGTCGCCTGTGCTATCTCAGGGGCAATTTCCGGATCCGGATTAGACAACACAAAAATAACCGGTTTATCTGCCATGGAAGCTACCATATCAGCAGAGACGATATCCGGCCCGGACACGCCGACCAGCACGTCAGCTCCGCGCATGGCATCGGCCATAGTCCTGTCATGGGTATCAATAGCAAATTCCTGCTTATAACTATTCAAATCCGTACGTTCACTATGAACCACGCCTTTTCTATCCACCAGGTTAATTTGCTGCCTGCTAATGCCCAGTGTTAACAATAAACGCATTGAAGCGATACCGGCTGATCCGGCACCAATACAGACTATTTTTATATCTGCCAGTTTTTTATTGTGAATTTCCAGTGCATTCAGTAAACCCGCAGCAATAATAATAGCGGTACCATGCTGATCATCATGAAATACCGGAATATCCAGACGTTGCTTTAAAATCTGCTCAATTTCAAAGCAATGGGGTGCTGCAATATCTTCCAGATTAATGCCGCCAAACGTAGGTGCTATATTGGTGACGGTATCAATAAAGGCTTCCTGTGAATCGGCAGTGACTTCAATATCAAACACATCAATACCGGCAAACTGCTTGAATAATACCGCCTTACCTTCCATAACCGGCTTTCCTGCCAGCGCCCCCACATTGCCAAGACCTAATACCGCTGTACCATCAGTAATGACAGCCACCAGATTGGCCTTACTGGTATACTGGTAAGCCAGTTCGGGATCACGAGCTATTTCCCGCACCGGCTCGGCAACTCCCGGAGTATAAGCCAGAGACAGTTCATCCTGCCTTGAACAGGGTTTGGTTGGCGTAACACTGATTTTTCCCGGCCAGGGTTTCGAGTGATAATCCAGTGCGTCCCGGTGTAATGCGTCTTTATTGGACATATAGCAACCTTATTTTAAAATCAGAAGATTTTGCGCTGTTCGAATACGCAGAGATTGTTTACCCTTATAGCGATTTAACCAGCCTCTTACCTTTACTTTTTTCCCCACCAGAGATTTTAAATGAGTAAAATAATGGCGATCTTTTTTTGCTATTTTAATGGCAAGCCTGGAGCTTAACTTTAAATAAATATTTTTATTCGTCTCATTATAGGCCAGAATTTTCCCGCTTATAAAACGATAACCCTGAGCTTTAGCAGATAATTTTTCAGCCTTATACCAGCGCATTTCCGGCAACTGCCAGATCCCCTTTTGTGCTTCTCGAGCCTGTTGTTCCAAAGCACGGTAACAGGACAGGTGCAAGGTATTGGGAGAGATAGCAATACTGACAGCCAGGCCCTGTTTTAACAGATATTGTTCCAGGCTCTGACCATTTGCTAACACCACATAGGCCAGAATACGATGATAGCGATCCCTGCGCTCCCGATCGAAGGATAAGCCTACTTTTCCCGTATTCCCGATAAAGTCCCGTAGAACCTGGTATGCCTGCTGACCATAAGGCTCAGATGCTTCTCCCCGATGCCCAAGTTCTGGCGTATTAATACCAATCAGCCGGATCTTGCGACCATCTTTCAGATGCAGGGTATCACCATCGACAATGCGTTTGATATCAGCCCAGTTGGTCACTGCTGTTAATTGCTGCGCAGCAGATAAACAGTGTTCTGAGGAGTGCTCTGAAGAGGATAAAGCCTGTTCCGAGAAAATACCAAAGACAAATATTATTAGAGCCGTTCTGATAATCATTATGATAGTAAGACTGGAACAAAAAAGGCACCTTAGAAAACTAAAGTGCCTTGTTTCGATATGCTCTTTGCTTTTCCTCATTTTCTGCAGCAATTAACTTCTGAGAGAGAGAAATATATGCATAAAAACTTATTTCATACCGTACTTCTGACGGAACTTGTCAACACGACCTGCAGTATCAACCAGTTTCTGCTTACCCGTGTAGAAAGGATGACAACTGGAACATACTTCGATTAATAATGTGTCCTTACCTAAGGTAGAACGTGTTTTAAAACTATGACCACAACTACAGGTCACCTGTACTTCTTTGTATTCTGGATGGATATCTGCTCGCATAATATATAACCTTATAAAATTCTCTGAATGCCGCCACCAATGTATACTTTTTTGTCTGTACTTTTTTATCTGTACATTTCTATTCGTACAACCGGTACCGCAAACCATTAAGCAGCCCGGTTAAACCCGGCTGTAACAGGAATCGGCGATCATACGCCTGTTTATTGTTTTTTTCAAGCAAAATTAAACTCTGGATAAAGCTGACTCGATTATTTTTTAAGGGTATGCTATACCCCAGGAGCCTGCCCGAGAATAGAAACCTACTGCGGACAGGCTCCCGGCTATAAATCACATTCATATTCCAGGTATTGACACTAATTATGGCTCCCAAAGACAAGAAAAGTAAAAAAAAGTCCATCAAACCGGTTAAATTTATCCATAGTGAACAGGGTATGGATACTGAGTCCATTCGACGTGCTATTGCCAATCGCCTGACCTTTACCATTGGCAAGGACACAATAACCGCCACTCAACTGGACTGGCTGGATTCCGTATCCTATGCCATTCGAGACCGCCTGATCGAGCGCTGGATGAACACCATGCGCAGTTATTATGCCTGTGATGCAAAGCGGGTCTATTATCTGTCTCTGGAATTTCTTATTGGTCGTACCTTACTCAATGCCATGTTAAATCTGGGGATTGAGCAGGAATGCATTAAGGTAATGAGTGAACTGGGCCATGACCTCCCCCAGCTTACTGAACTGGAACCGGATGCGGCTCTGGGTAATGGCGGGCTGGGTCGACTGGCAGCCTGCTTTCTGGACTCCCTGGCCACCCTGCAATTACCCGGATACGGCTATGGTATACGTTATGAATACGGCATGTTCCGGCAGAATATAAATGACGGCTATCAGATAGAGCACCCTGATAACTGGCTGCGTTACGGCAACCCCTGGGAAATTCCCCGTGCCGAAGTGCTGTTTCCTATCCATTTCGGCGGAAAGGTCGTCACTTATCATGATGAGGATGGATTTCCACGTTCCCATTGGGTCGATACGGAAGAAGTCATGGCCATGGCCTTTGATACGCCAATTCCCGGTTATGATGTAGGCACAGTCAATAATATGCGCCTCTGGTCTGCCAAAGCTTCCCGGGACTTTGAATTACAGTATTTTAATGAAGGTAATTATATTAAAGCCGTAGAGGATAAAAACCGCTCCGAAAATCTATCCCGGGTACTTTATCCTGATGATACCACTGAGATGGGACGCAAACTGCGTTTAAAACAGGAATACTTTTTTGTCAGTGCCTCAATACAGGATATTATGCTGCGCTATGAAAAATACCATGACGGCTTTGATGATTTGCCGCATAAAGTATCCATCCAGCTTAACGATACCCATCCGGCCATTGCGGTTGCTGAACTAATGCATATTCTGGTGGACATTAAACATCTGGACTGGGATGACGCCTGGGATATTACCACCCGGGTTTTCGCCTATACCTGTCATACTTTATTGCCTGAGGCTCTGGAAACCTGGCCGGTATCCCTGTTTGAGGAATTACTGCCGCGACATATGTCGATTATTTATGACATCAACTTTCACTTTCTGCAAAATGTAAATCATTGTTTCCCCGGTGATAACGAATTATTAAAAAACGTTTCGTTAATAGATGAAAGCGGCGAAAAACGTATTCGTATGGCACATCTGGCCATTGTCGGCAGCCATAAAGTAAATGGCGTTGCCAAAATTCACAGTAAATTAATGAAAGACACCATATTCAGTGACTTCAACCGCTTATTTCCGGATCGTTTTATTAACCTGACCAATGGCGTGACCCCGAGACTCTGGATCAATCAGGCCAATCCCGCACTGTCCGGCTGGATCACCAAACAGATTGGCTCCGCCTGGTTAAAAGATTTACAACACTTGCGTAAACTGGAAAAACACGCCCATAAACCGGAACGGCAGAAAGCCTTTTTACATATCAAACAACAGAACAAAATCCGCCTGTGTCAAAAGATTGCCGATCTACTGGATATAGAAGTTACTCCTGATGCATTATTTGATGTACAGGTTAAACGCATTCATGAATACAAACGGCAACTATTAAATATTCTGCATATAATTACCCTTTATAATCGCATTCGAAATAATCCCGAACTGGAGGTTGTTCCCCGTGTGGTGGTCATTGCAGGTAAAGCCGCTCCTGCCTATACCATGGCCAAACTATTTATTAAATTAATTAATGATATTGCTGTAGTGGTCAATAATGATTTTCGTATTAATAATAAACTCAAAGTTATTTTCATCCCAAATTATGATGTGACCAATGCCACTATTATTATTCCTGCAGCGGATTTATCCGAACAAATTTCAACCGCCGGAACAGAAGCCTCCGGTACGGGTAATATGAAACTGGCACTCAATGGTGCCTTAACCATTGGCACCCTGGATGGTGCCAATGTGGAAATTAAAAATGAAGTCGGTGATGACAATATCTTTATTTTTGGACATACAGTAGAAGAAATAGAGAACCTGAAACAAGGTCATTATAATCCTTACCATTATTATGAAGACAATCCATTTTTAAAAGAGGCCATTGATTTAATTGGTTCCGATTATTTCTGCCCCGGTGATCCGGATCGTTTTAAATTGATAGTCGATTCATTATTAAACAGTGACCCTTATTTTGTTATGGCCGATTATCAGGCTTATATCGATAAACAGAAAGAAGTCGAAGTCCTGTTTCTGGACAAGCACAAATGGGCTGAAAAAGCGCTATTGAACATTGCCCGAATGGGCTATTTTTCCAGTGACCGAACCATTAAAGAATACGCCAGTAAAGTCTGGGGACTGGTACCGGTAGTACCGGGGAAGTGTGTTTAAGAGTAGTCGGTAGTTGGTAGTCGCCTAAGATTATAATCTTTGATTTACGACTACCGACTTATGACTTTTTTATCTATTCATTGAATTAAAGAACTGTTCGTTGGTTTTGCTATCCTGCATTTTTTCCTGCATAAATTCCATGGCAGAAATTTCATCCATGGGGTGCAGAATTTTGCGCAGGATCCAGACTTTCTGTAATTCATCCGGCGCCATTAACAGGTCTTCTTTACGGGTACCGGAACGGTTTACATTGATGGCCGGATAGATACGTTTTTCGGCCAGTTTACGGTTCAGGTGTAATTCCATATTACCGGTGCCTTTAAATTCTTCAAATATAACTTCATCCATTTTGGAACCGGTATCAATCAGAGCGGTTGCCAGTATAGTCAGTGAACCGCCTTCTTCGATATTTCTTGCCGCACCAAAAAAACGCTTGGGGCGCTGCAGGGCATTAGCATCCACACCACCGGTCAGCACTTTACCGGAAGATGGAATGACCGTGTTATAGGCACGTGCCAGACGGGTAATGGAGTCCAGTAGAATAACCACATCATGCTTATGTTCAACCAGACGTTTGGCTTTCTCAATTACCATTTCTGCCACTTGCACGTGACGACTTGCCGGCTCATCAAAGGTGGAAGAGATAACTTCACCGTTTACCGAGCGTTCCATTTCAGTCACTTCTTCAGGGCGTTCGTCAATCAACAGCACCATTAAGAAACATTCAGGGTAATTAGCGGCAATAGACTGAGCAATATTCTGCATCATCATAGTCTTACCGGTTTTTGGCGGTGCCACAATCAGACCCCGCTGACCTTTACCGGTAGGCGCCATTAAATCAATCACACGGGCAGTAAAATCCTCAGTACTGCCATTGCCCTGTTCCATAATAAAACGTTCATTGGGAAATAATGGCGTCAGGTTTTCGAATAATACTTTATGACGGGAATTTTCTGGCTCATCATAGTTAATTTTATTGACTTTTAGTAAGGCAAAATAACGCTCACCATCTTTGGGTGGTCTGATTTTACCCGCAACCGTATCACCGGTTCTTAAACCAAAACGTCTGATCTGACTGGGAGATACATAAATATCATCCGGCCCTGCCAGATAGGAACTGTCTGCTGAACGCAGGAAACCAAAACCATCCTGTAATATTTCCAGTACCCCGTCACCATAAATATCTTCGCCGCTTTTGGCATGAGCTTTAAGGATCGAAAAAATAACATCCTGTTTTCGTGCTCTGGAGATATTATCAATACCCATCTCTTTTGAAATTTCAATAAGCTCGGAAGCCGGTTTTGTCTTTAATTCGGTGAGATTCATTTTGACCTTTGATTTTGTTTAAGTGTTGATTAAATAAACAGATATGTATTAAGTGATATGAGTTTAATGTGTCTGGAGTTTATTTTATGAGGCTTACTATGAATGGAAAAATAGTTTGAACTGATTTTTGTTATAAACTCGTGATTACTCTTAATTCAAATTTATTATAATTCAAATTTATCAAAATCTAATTATTTAAACAGGAGAATCTGAATTTTATTAAAATGACTAAATAGTTCACTTCAGATAGAAGTTATTTTAATCACGCATAGCCTGCGCTTACAACCTGTAAGACTTTAGGCGAAGTTTAGCCTATCGGTAAAATTATGTCCAGCTCTTTTATTTGAAAACATTAAAATAGCCGGAACTAATTTCATATACTATTAAATACCAAAAAATTGGCAAACATCTTTTCAGTTAAATATTACTGTCAATAAAAGCAGTAAGTTGTGATTTGGAAACGGCACCCACCTTGGTTGCCTCAACCTGACCATTTTTATACATCATTAAAGTTGGAATACCGCGAATACCAAACTTGGGCGGTGTATTTGGATTATCATCAATATTTAATTTGGCAACTTTCAGACGGCCTTCGTACTCATCGGATATTTCATCCAGAATAGGGGCAATCATTTTACAGGGACCACACCAGTCAGCCCAGAAATCTACCAGTACCGGCAAATTACCCTGAAGTACTTCCTCATCAAAAGTATCATCTGATACATAAACGATTTTATCGCTCAATTTTTATTCTCCAAATTAATAAAATATAAATATAGATATAGATACAGGTTCTTCAGATTTGGCCATAAAACAGCATGAATACTGAACACCATTTAGCTGAAAGTCAGATTTGTCTTTCACAATAAGTGAAGGATATAGTCCCATGTCCGAATATTCAAGCTCCTTTGTTAATTTATTGGCAAATTATTCTGATATTTACCTGCTAATCATTAATTTTCTGGGAAATTTGTTAGAATGAGCAGTTCATTTTAACCCTTTTAGTTTGAGCAAATATCTTGTCTGCACTTAATCCACGTCAACAACAGGCTGTAAAACATATTGACAGCCCCTTACTGGTACTGGCGGGTGCCGGCAGCGGTAAAACCCGGGTTATCACCAGTAAAATTGCCTATCTGATCCAGGAGTGCGGGCACAAGGCACATACTATAGCTGCGGTTACCTTTACCAATAAAGCCGCACGGGAAATGAAAGAACGGGTATCACAGATCATCCCCCGCTCCCGGACTCGCGGCCTGAGAGTTTCCACCTTTCATACCCTGGGTCTGAATATTATTAAGTCTGAACTGAGCTTACTGTCTTTAAAAAGTGGATTTTCAATTTTTGATACCCATGACAGCCATACTCTGCTCAAAGACCTGATGCGCAGCCACTTTAAGGACCAGGAATTAATTAAAGAACACTTTGAAGCTATTGCCCGGCAGATATCCAGCTGGAAAAATGACTGCACTACCCCGGAACAATTACTACAGCTGCCGCCCTCTGATCCCGCATTGGCCTATTACATAAAAATTTACGCTGACTATAAC
>JALVAL010000547.1 GCA_027011205.1 Gammaproteobacteria bacterium | reverse complement strand
AAAGCCAGACGAACCCGGGCACTGACCGTGGTCATTTCACCTCTTCAGGCCTTAATGAAGGATCATATTTTTAACTTCAACCATAAACTGGCTGGACTGGCTTCTGCTGAAGCCTTAAGTGGTTATTTAACCATGCCGGAACGGCGTAATATTATTAGCCGGGTTATCAATGGCAGTATTGATATTTTATATCTGGCTCCTGAATCTCTGCGTTCAAAAAATATTGAACGCATTCTGTCTTATCGTTATATTGAGCGTATTGTCATTGATGAAGCACACTGCTTATCCACCTGGGGGAATGATTTCAGACACGATTATTTTTATATCGCCCGGTTTATTCAAAAAATACAGGATAAAAAATATTCAGATCGTATTCCCCTTTCCTGCTTTACTGCAACCGCTAATAAAAAGACCATTGAAGAAATAGAGAGCTATTTTAAATCCCAGCTGAATATTTCTTTTGAACATTATATTGCCTCTCCCAAACGCAACAATCTGCTCTATTCTGCCCAGTGTTATGGCAATAAAAAAGCCAAGACCCAGCAACTCATCACCCAGATCAGAACGATTAAAGAGCCCTGTCTGGTTTACAATCCCTCCAGCCGTAAACAATGTGAAATGCTGGCGGAACAGCTTTCAACGGATTTAGGTCGCCCGTTTTACGCTTTTCATGCCGGCATGAGCAGTGCTGCAAAAAATCAGGTACTCAATGATTTTATCAGCAATGATGCGGATGGTATCGTGGCCACAACTGCTTTTGGTATGGGGATTGATAAACCCGATATTCGTCATGTGATCCATTATGAGGTTTCTTCCAGTCTGGAAGACTATATGCAGGAATCCGGTCGGGCCGGTCGGGATGGGCAGGAATCACATTGTCATATTCTGTTTAATAATGAAGACTTTGACAAAATCTTCTTCTCTCTGATCCGCCAGAAAGTCACTCATCCGGAAATTAAAAAAATCTTCCAGTCCATTCGTCGTTATAAAGGCCGCAAAGCGGGTATCGAAAGAAAGATTGTGGTTTCCATTAATGAGTTGGCCGAAAGTGCTGGAATAAAAACCGATGATGAGCAGTCTGATTTTGATACCAAGGTAAAAACCGCATTACTGGAACTGGAACGAGCCAGTTATATCCGCAGGGGTTATAACGTACCGGAAGTCTGGGTGACCTCATTTGAATTCAAAACTATGGAGCAATTGCACGATACGCTTCACAGGAATGGTTTATCCGATCAAAGTGACGATAGCGGCAAGCGGGCATTATATCAGTCCATTATCCTGCTGGCTCAGGTATTAATTAAACGCAGTACCGAACGTTTTTCCCTATCCATTGAAGAGTTGTCAGAGATCCTCAATCTTAATACCAATGAAGTCTACCAGGTACTGGATAAAATGCGTGATCTGGAACTGGTGTCACTGAAAGAAGATTTATTGATCAGCGAGCTGAGACCACAAAAGTTACGCCAGTTAAGCAGTACTCTTTTGGCACTTGAACAACACCTGGCATCAGTGCTTTATGAACTGTCCCATCAACGCTTTAAACTTAAGGAACTCAATTTTGCCCTCAATAAGGAAGGGATCTCCATTCAATGTGCGGATTATAGTTATTTTCTGAAAAACCTGCTGTTAAACCTGACTAAAAAAGGCCTGTTTGAATGCTATCGAGATAAAGTGGGCGATCACGCCTGGTATGCCAAAGTACATGATTCAGACTATCTGAATAAAGCCATAAAACAGTTTGTGACTATTGTTCGAGCCGTTGTGCAATATATTATCAGTAAAGGGGTAAACCTCACCGAGGATAATGATAAAAAAACACTGATTGCCTATGAAAAAATGATGCAGCACTGCAATCACTATCTGGGTAAAAAACTATCCGTTAATGTTTATGATAAGGCGGTGCTTTTTTTACACAATATCCGTTTATTGCGCCTGGAAGGGGGCCGGGTTCTGCATCATATGCAGATAGAAGTTTATATTGATAATGCTCTGAGCAGTAATAAACAGTATACCAAAGAAGATTATAAGCTGCGCATGGCCCCTCTTTATCAGAGAAAGCGTTCAGCCGTTCATATTATGGAACATTATGTCCAGCTGCTCAGTCGAAATCCCCTGCTGGCCGGTAAATTTGCAACCGATTACTTTACCCTGGATTTTACTCAATTTGTCAGTTACTACAAGCTGAGTAAAAAACTCAAATTACCCATTTCCAAAGATCGTTATGAGAAAATTGTCCATGGACTGACCGAGGATCAAAAAGCCGTCGTCTTTGACGAAAAAACCCCGGCCATGCTGATACTGGCCGGGCCTGGAACCGGCAAAACCAGAGTTCTGGTCAATAAAATTGCACACATGATCATTGATGGTGATTATAAGCCGGAACATTTTCTTATGCTGACCTTTACCCGTTCTGCGGCTCATGAGTTTAAACAAAGACTGTTTGAACTGCTCAGTGATCTGGCTTATGACATAGATATTTACACCTTTCACGGTTATGCCACCGAGCTGGCCGGTATTGGTTTTGATAATAACCAGAAAGCCCAGCATGATTTTGATCAGTTGATCCCCAGGGTGACTCAAAAACTGAAAAATAATGAGCTGTTTCTGCCCTTTAAAAATGCAGTTATTTTAGATGAATTTCAGGATATTAATGAGGATGCCTTTGAGTTTGTTTATGAACTGTACCGACAGTTTTCTGAAATGAAAGGTCAGGATCGTGCCAGGGATGTGCGTATGATTGCGGTGGGCGATGACGATCAATGTATTATGGAAATGACCAATGGTGCCAGTATTGATTACATGAGGCGCTTCGTTAATCAATTTAAAAAAGATGAAGAAAAACAGGAAAAGGATAAACGAAAGTGGTATAAGCTGGGGATGAATTTTCGCAGTAAAAGCAAAATTGTACAATGCAATAATCAGTTCGCTTCAGAAATTCGAGAAAGAATTGACGAATATAAAGTCATTAAGCCGTATAGCAATCAGTCGGGTGAGGTTTTTCTGCATTATTACCAGACAGCAGAATTTTTAACCGCTCTATTGCCTTTTATTCAAAACAGCAGCCAGAAAACCATTGCCATACTCAGTCATGAAAACGAGCAGGTACTGGATATTTATTCCATATTGAAAGACGATCCCGCGCTGGATGTTTCCTACCTGTTAAAAAATGAAGGCTTTCATCTGTATATGATGGCTGAAATCAGTGCCTTCAGTCATTTTCTGGAAACCAATCTGGATACTGACGATAAAATTATCAGTCAGACTCTGTTTGATAATGCTAAAGATTTTCTTGCTAAAGAATACGCTGACTCAGCTAAACTGAATATTGCCTTAAAACATATCAGTGACTTTGAAGAAAAGCATGATTTACTCACTCTGTCTTTCTGGAATAATTACACCTGGGAAGTCTTTGCAGGACAGTTTAGTGATACGCCCACCAAAATAGTGGTCTCCACGATTCATCGTTCCAAGGGCAAGGAGTTTGATGAGGTGCATGTTATTCTGCAACAGGAACATCATCAGAATAATTCAGACTATTTTAAACGACTCTATTATGTAGCACTTTCCAGAGCCAGAACATCACTGCACATTCATTCTTATCCCAGGCAATCCTTTAAAACCCTTGAAAGTCTGGATATCACCGTAAAGGAAAACCCGGAAAAACATTTTCCTCCTATAAAAAAGCGGCTGTTAATCATGCAGCTGGAAGATGCTTATCTAAGCTATTTATCCAGAAACACTTACAGTCAGAAATATGTAACAAACAATAAAATTATGGCTGGAACCAGAGTGCAGTTAAAAATGGACAATAATGCTAAGGGTTATAGTATTATGCACCATAATACTATTATTGGAAGAACATCAAAAAAGTTTAGCAATATGCTTAAGCAATCTGTTTTCAGAAATTACACCATTGCTGATTGTGAAATTGAATACGTGGCCAAATGGTTCTGCAAGGAAACAGAACAGTTTAATGATATTTTCTTATGCCGAATAATGCTTGTTAAAGAATGAAATGGATTCATTTCTGGTTATTGTTTTCTTCTGTTCCAAAAAGCTTATCCAGAACTGTCGATTATGAGTCTCACTTAAGATTACAGAATACACTAATAAGCACGATTAAATAATAACTTACATGCTGTTAACTGGTAAAAAACAGGGGTGAATTAGTGGGGGTTATTGCACTTAAAATGCACCTAAGTTTGATGACTATCAGATCTATCATTCCAGTTATTGGAACAATTTTCAAATTCCTGGTACAGATTAAAGAAATGCTATTTTTTTTATAATTTCCAGAATAAATGCAGCTCTTGCCTGACTGGCTTCATCAGATGGCAGATGTCCTGATATAGAATCAACAAATCGGCTATCATGAAATAGACTGTTGAAACGTCCGGATAATGCTTTAACAAGCTTAATATCCACTTGTTTAATTTCATCGATTGTTTCAGGCCGACCATCAAGGACAGCAATAAGATCTTCTATATCATGACTCAACAAATAGTCACCATTTCCACGACCATCAAAAGCTTCAAGTTTAGTTATTAAAAAATAAGGAGCAGAAACCATTTGAATTGCCTTATCATCAGGCAAATTTATTTTCTCAGAATATTCCATTGCAGCTTGATACCACCGATTACCAAACCCTAATATTTCTGGATCGGTAGGCATAACATCCAGAATAACATTTTCTGCTATCCATCGACAAATAGGTGCATCTTCACTGATATCTTCCTTAAAACCTTGAGCTCTAAGTTTTTTTGATAATCTGGAATATTCAATACGTGAAGTAATTTGTACGATAGCATCAACGTCACGAGTAACACGTATAGAAGGCGCTGCAGGATCTGTAATTAATAAACCCGTTGCACAACCACCTAAAAATACCATTTCATTTACAAGCTCACCAAGTTGTTCAACAGCTAATTACATTATTTTCAGATTTGGATTCTGCTGCCTACTCATAGAACTCGAGTCTCTTTTTTAATTCTTTTTTTGCAATTTCCCGCTCTCTTATCCGACCACCTCGAATGGCATCTACTAAAGCAAGTAACTTATAAAGCTCTGCATCATTCTTAGCTGCAGCAGGAGCCGCTTTGTATAATGGTGAAAATGATTCACCTCGTATGCCTCCTTGTGGATCAGGCCAAACAGGGGGCGGCTCATTACTTTCGACAATAGATGCATTCAATGGTGAACAAGCATAGGAGGTGGGCATGCCTCGGCTCAACTGCCCACGTTCAGGTACAAAAACATACTGAATACCATGCATCAGAAATTCTTCAAGATTTCTAATTTGCGGCCTGATTTTATCTTCATGTTTTATACTAAGTCTGGCAGCAAGTGTTCTTTTGGCTGCAGCATGTACTTCAGAGGAACTCATACTTAATTCCACTGCTATCTTATTAAAAGACCATGCTTTTTTTCCATAAACAATTAATTTTAGTAAAAACAAAATATCTTGTGGTTTTAGAATCATTTCACCATTCTTTATTCGCAATTCGAGAATAAAGAATATCAAATAGGCCGAAAATGTCAAATTATTAAAAATTCAAATATTACTTTATTTAAATGGATTACCGTCCTAAAGCCAACTTTCTTTAGAAACAAAGGCCTGATCTAAAAAGAGTGTTTCTATGGGTTGGTATTCCCCCCCGAAAAATACTCCTGGTTTGAATAAAGAAGCTCAGCAAAGCATTCATGGAGTGCGGGCATCCTGCCCGCATCTTGATAGCTTATGGCTGTCTGCAAGTTATCCTCCATCTGGCCCCCTGATAAAAACCTGACGCTGTCCAGAATCCGGCACAACGGTTTAGCGGTAAGACCCATCAAGCATCTGAAGCCGTGTCATAAACACTGTATAATAGGCACCTTCAAG
>JALVAL010000546.1 GCA_027011205.1 Gammaproteobacteria bacterium | reverse complement strand
ACAACTTCATTATTCTCAACTATTGATTTATCTTTATAGTTAACTTTTTCTTCCAGTTTCTCGAAAAAATAATTTTCTGAATTTCTGGATTGATAAAGTTTACGCTGGTCGCCGATCAAGCGATTCAGAATACCCATGACGGTATCCAGCGTTATTTTACGCTTGATAAAATTTTCTGGCTTACCCAGTTTCTGACCAGAACCGATAAATCCTCTGCCTTTTTTAGGTATAGGGTCATTATTACTTCCATTAAGAAAGGAATTTCGCCAGCTTGCTTCATAATTGATAGTAATCAGCATCATCCACCTCCTGATTATTTTGCATAAAAATAGCAGGCGAATTCCGACTCTGGCTTTTCAGAAATACTACTTTCATCCCGTTTAATTCGCATCATTTTGTTGCTGTCGTTGTAGTCCACCAGTATTTCATCCACATACATATAGGATTTCGCCTGACGAATCGATAGCTCAAAAATACGCGATAAAGTATGCTCAACCAATATTTTTATCGCATCATGGTTAAGCAGGATTCCTTGCTCGCCTTCCTCAAAAATAGTTCCTTTACGGACATAGTTGGGATGAAAGGTTACGATTGGGTTTAATTCCGGGTTTAAGGATTGAATAAAATTATTCACAGCTTGGGCAACTGATTCGCCTTCTCCTTCCTTGATGACCATTGATGCTCGGTCAAATTTTTTGTCTAATGAAATAAACTGTAATTGCTCAACGCTGATTGAACCATAAGACAAGTACTCAGTATCCCCAAATGTGGTTTTGGAAAAGAATGAGGAACTGTCCCGTTCACCTGCTTGGCCAAACTGTTCAAAATTCCCATTACCGAGTTGATCAACAAAATCCTCGAACAATAGTGGACTGGTGCGTTTACATTGACTAGATGGCACTACATAACCACGAATCAAACCAGTGAGTGAAGCCAGAACATCTTTCAGGTTTTTTTCAGCTGCATAGTGCAAATCAAAGGATTGTTCCCGAAAAAGGTGATGACGAATACAATTTTGACTAATATACAAAGGGGTTTTATTGAAATCAATATCTGTTGGCTCCTTCCGGTACTTATAACCATTTTCTTTCTCTTTGCCTGACAAATTGGTGTAACCTCTCAGTTTTGGCAAAGTATGATTATCAACCGTTGCTCCATTTTCCTGTGCCAGGTTGGTCGGCCCATTCCAGTTCACCACCCCATGTCCCAGAGCTTTTACTTTAAAATCAACACTTTTAATTCCAATAATCTTTTCCATTGTTTTAATCCTCGTTATTGAATTGCTTGATTGAAATAGCCCCAATGGGCTGATTATTTCCTTGTCCGTAGTAAATAGCAGAATCATGTGCTTGTGTCTCGACCTTTTTCAGGTCAGATGGTGTATAACTTAAATAAACCGGTTTTTCAGGGTCTCTGGCTTCGTTTAACAGCATCATGTCGTTATAGGATTTTTTAACTCCCTCCATAATGTTATGATGTTTTTTGGCCATAAAAGAAAGTAAATTTTGTTTGCTGTCCCCATAGCCACAAATCTCATCAACTGGTGCTGTGAGTTCTCCTGGCTCTTGAACCACATATTGGTCAGGAAAACTTTTGTTTGATATATCATTAATATCACACACTGCCATTTGGACAAAACGGTTATCACCCCGCAGTGAATGTTTTTTAATTTTTACAGATGTATTTTTTTTAGGCTTGATCCGCACCGGATCCATTAATTTGCTTTCCAAAACTCGAACGCTGGCTTTTAATGCCTGGATAAAGTCCTGCTCGATAGATTTCAGGCTGGCTTCATCATCATAAAACTGACGATAAAGCTCATATAATTCGGCCAGTGTGACCTCTTCTTTATCATCCAATTTATCCTGTAAAAAATCATTCCACGCTTTGGCACTTTGCAGGCTATGCAAACGATTTAAAAACCTGGCACAATTGCTTTGTTGCTTGCCACCTTGCGCCAGACTATTGGGTATGGCAATGGTGTACTGGCAGACTTCTCTATATTCTGCAAAACGGTTTAAACGGCCCATGCGTTGCAGCCAGTTTTCCGCATGGGTAAATTCGCTGACCATATTGCGGCAACTCACATTCAATGCCGCTTGAACAATCGGGCCGCTGCGTAGCAAATCATATTGCCACTTGCCTTGTTCACCAAACTGATCCAGTGTTTGTTTAAATAATGTTTTTTTATCGTTATTGGTAAACTTTGAATGCAGCAACAGGGCATTTTCCTGCTTTTGATTATAGATAAAGCTCAGTTGTGCATTCGTTGCGGTATTACTGATAACAAAGGTTCTTTCCGGCTGTTGTCGATAGATCGGATTGGAATGATCATGTGCTTTTTCTTCAAAAGATTCAAATTTGATTGCGTACCGGCTTTGGTTGAAGCTGGGGACTGAAACAATATCTTCACTTTGAATGTCCAGAAAGTCACGTACAAAGTAATCATTTGGGGTGGCTGAAACCAATAACGCTTTCCCTTGTTCTTTTTGTAATGCCTTGCATTTAACCAGTTCTGCAAACAGTAAATTAAATGCTGGCATATTGATGTATTCATGAAATTCATCAAATACAATATGCACCATCATTAAATCCACCAGACTGGTGACTTGTCGGTGAGTGATAATGGCATTAGTAAGCTGGTCTATTGTGGTAATAACAATATCACCAGTAAAAAATTCTGTTTCATCCATTTCCTGTTCGTCGCCCTGGTATTTTTGAAACTTGAATTCTCCGGTAAAAATTTCAATCGTACTGTCCGGCAAATATTCTGATTGGGTTAAATCATGATATAGCCCTTGGCAAACCTGAACCCGTGGACAAACCCATAAAATCCGTTGCACACCGGTATTTAATGCCCATTCCAGAGCGATCTTGGTTTTACCACAACCAGCAGGGCCTTGAAGCACTTTGACATTACTCTCATCAGCTACCATTTTAGCTAATTTTTTAGCTGCTATGGCTTGTTGGCTATTTCGTTCAGTATTAGCATGGAGATTTTGTTGGAAATGTTGTAAACATTGTTTGAGATGTTGGGATAAATCAGTTTTTTGCTCCAACTTAACCATCAGCAACTGGTCCAATGTCTTTTCTTCCAGATACCCGGATAATTCTTCTGCCGATACTGCAGAAACTAGCCGATCCGCTGTAATGACCACCGTTCTTGCCAGATTATTTTTGGCATTTCTCAAGATATTGGTTATATAATCAGAAACTTTTTCTCGAGTGGAATAAATTTTATACTCTGGCAAAAAATTATGCTCCAGTTCATCAACAGCATCTTCGGAAATTTTATCCCTAGGTAAAGCGATTTCCAATTGATCATCCTGAAGATATTGACTGGCAAGATAATTTACCCGCTTGACCAATGTTTGTGCCGTTTTGCAAAGATCATCCAGAGCTTGCTCACCGATATTATTTTTTAACTGGTCGTAGAATGTGATTGGTTTTTTATGATCGTTTTTCGGACTTCTAAGTGGTTTGGCATGATGCCAGTAAATTACATGCGCAACTCTTTGCTGGCTTTTCGTATTGCCGCAGTCATCCTGATTCAATAATTGAAACAACAACAAAGAAATCTCATTATGGGAAGGGTGTTTTTCAAACGAAAATTTACCGGTTTTCTTATCAATATGCTGCCCTTCTTCAGGAACTTTATCTGGGCATGTTTTCTTTTTTAATTCAGTCGCCAGCCAGTCTTGAAAGCCGGGTTCTGCTTTTCCTAGATCGTGTAAACACCCAGCAATATAGACAGATTTTGCCAGTTTTTCATCATTCACCAAGCGTTTAATTAAATGATAAGCCAAGAAACCAACAGCAAATAAATGCTGATGCAATAACTGGCGTTTTGTATTGGCAAGAATCTTATCCGTTTTAAACTGGGTTTCATCCATTATTAGTTCCTCTTCAGTATAGTTTACGGGTACATAGCCCCAACTGTTAAACTTTCCTTTATTCCCAACTACCCACAACAACTCACTGCGACTGCGGCTCCTGATCCAGTGGCAGGATACAGCGGTGTTTTTGGTTGCTGTTTTTCTGAGTAACTTTTTCACCGCTCTAAGCCCTTCTTCAGTGATCACTGTCTGCCACGTCCGACTGCCTATACGATTGGCAAAGGCATCAAGCACTCTACGGGTACGACTAAGAGCCTTTTTTTCACATTCTGAAACAAATGTGACCATCATAAGCCACTTCCTTTTATAGCGACTTCCTTGACCGTATTAAACATAAAATCCAGAGCCTTGTGCTGGGTAAATTTTTGCAGGATCTGCTGTCTAAACTCCTGTTCAGTCATCTGCTCTTTGGCACAGATAAAAGCCCAGGGTAGAACAATTGTGTCTTTAATCAGATCGGCCACATCAAAGACCAAAGCCCCCCGTCTGGTTTTACCATGCATAACTGCAAAGCCGTGTGGTATGCCTAAGACCCAAAGTGTACTGGCTGCCAGTCCATAGGCCAGATAATTTCCATGATTAAGAAAAGTATTAGCAGCATCGGTATTTTCATGATCCCGAACAAAATCACCCAGTTTGGTTGTCTTTGATGCATTTTTGTACAATTGTCTGGTTAATTGCGCTTCAATTAACAGCAGACTGGTCACATCAGGTGCCTGTTCGATTTTAGTTAATGTACCATCAATAGCATACTCAAGATTACTATCATGCACATTAAAACCTTCCAGCTGAAGATCCTTATCTTTTGACCATATTTTTTTTATATATTCCAGTCTGGCTACTTGAAACTGTTTGGCAACCTGTAAACGTTTGTCTTCCTCAAACCAGAAAGACAGCCATCCCTGAACATATTGTGTTGGACGGTATTCACTTTGTGGAGTCATCCATTCTATTTCGGTTGCCGAGAATAACGGCGTGCCACCCCCACCGGAAAAACCAATCAGAACTCCCGCAGAAGCAAGCAAACGTACAGCCGCCTGAGTAATGGAGGTTCCCGTTCCCAATATAATAACAGTAGTATTAGCAATGGGAATATTCCAGTACTGTTTTGCATCCTGTTCTTCTGTCAAATACAATACTCGGCCATTTTTTTGCATCACTCGGCAATATTCAAGATAAAACAAATTGGCCCGTTTTGAGTGCAAAATGGCTTTTAAATCCGAAGGTGAAAAATCATCCATTATTGTCACCATATAGATAAACAGCCACATTAATTGCTTCCCATGGCGATACATCCTGTTGTATATTTTCTACGGTAGAAAATAACGGCATACCGGCTAATAACATGCGGCTGATTGACTGATTTCTGAGTCTTGGAACATAACCCAGTTTTGTGCTGCCAGAAAAAATCTCCACCGCATAGGGATCATATTTATTATCAGGTTCATTCTTTAACAAAAGAAGGTCTTGTTTAATCAGTTTATTAAGGCAATATTCACCGTCATAGAACTGGAAACCAGCAATATAGAAATTATCCAGCAATAATGGTTCTCTGGTGTTATTCGTTCCAGCATACCCATTTTTTGGTAAAACCAGATAAAATGGCAAACCAGAGAAAAACTTAAGAAAATGTCGTCGACCAGGCATGTTACCTCCTTTCTCCTGTTAATAGGCAATAATAATTAACAATTATTTAACGTCGGAGTTTTCCTACATATTGATATTAAACAATATTTTTATTAGCATATTTTATATATTCTTCTATTGTTACTATTTATAATAACCTTGCTAATCAAAAGTGTATAGATTGAAATTTACGACATGTAGTGTTTTCACGCTGGTTAAAATATGAACAAAACAAACCTGGAAGATTTACGCTGGAACACCTTGCTCAAATGTCAGCTAATAGAAATTATCAGTTTATGGGAAGGTCGTCTTACTTCTAACGTATTGGTTTCTGCATTCGGGATAGGTCGCCAACAGGCATCCAAGGATATTAATTTTTATATCAATGAAATTGCTGCAGACAACCTGGTTTATGATAAACATTTAAAAGGTTATAAACCGACCTCTGATTTTAAAGCCGTTTTAACCAAAGGGACTATTGACGAATATTTTAATCTGTTGGGCAGTCGTAAGGAACTGGGCAGTCACCTGGCCTGCCTGGACATTGCTAACGCCAATACCGAGATTATTTCATCACCAGGGCGTTTTATTGTCCCGGAGTTTATTCGTCCTGTTATTTCAGCAATGCGTGATAATATGCGGCTGGAAATCGAGTACCTGTCTTTAAGCTCCCAGAAAAAAGAATACCGGGTTATTACACCACATACCCTGGTGTACTCCGGTTATCGCTGGCATGTACGTGCTCATTGTGAGAAAAACAATGATTATAGAGACTTTGTTTTATCCAGAATAAGCACCGTACCGGAACCCGTTTTGCCTTCCAGTCATTCAATGGATAAAGATGCGGCCTGGAATCAGTTTATTGAACTGATCATTAAACCGGATCCCAGACTGTCTACTTTTCAACAGGACATTATTGCCAGAGATTTTAATATGCTTGATAAGCAGCTGAATATTTCAAGCCGTGCAGCTTTGGCTAATTACTATCTTCAATTTCTTCGCATTACCCCTCAGAATCAGAACAAGGCACCTGAAGCGCAACAACTGATTCTGGATAATCTGGAACAAATTAAACACTGGCTTTTTTAGCTTTTCTGATCATCCAGTTTAATGTGTCTGGTTTTTCCTGCCTGTATTGGGATTGTGGATATGGGGATAAAAAATGTAGTCGCCGCCACCGGCAGAACGATGACAATAAATGCAACCACGGTTTTGTTCCGGGGTTTTACCTTTCATGATTTTGCCGGCCATCAGAAAGTGACCCGTTGGGGTGTTTTTTTCAAACAGTTGACCATCTGGCTGGTATTTAACCCAGAACCAGTTCTGATTGTCGGGATCATAGCCGGTTTCTCGCTGATACATAACCGTAATAGATGAGAGATAGCGTTTGCGATCACGTTCTACATTAGCCACAGTGACCTGTTCGCCATTATAATTTTTTTTCACAATAACAAAGCCAGTATGCTTGTTAAGCGTCAGGTTTTGAGCCATGACTTCCAGAATCATGCCATGAGGTTTTGCGCCGCCGAAAAATGGTTTACTTGTTCTGGTCTGTTCTCCCACCAGCTGCTTTTCCTGTAGTGCCTGCCATAGTTGCCGGGCATAATAGACATCTTCCGGTCCACCAGCTGGTCTGTGCATTGATGTGCTTGCTGGACTTGTCTGACAGGCATTGAGAACAATAATAAGATAGAGACTAAAAACAATGGCAAGAGTCCTTATTATATGTTTTTTCATTTTATGACCTGTTTATGATGACTTATAACTTATCCTAATTCCAGGATAAGCGAAAGAGCCAATCCTGGATTAAGCAGTGCATGATCAGTGATCAAGCTGTGCAGCCGTATTATTAAATAAATAATCACCACCGGGTGCTGCTCTATGGCAAGAAATACAGCCCATATTCATTCCTTTGGCTACCCGCCCTGCCAGCAACATGCCTTTGGGATTGGAATGCAGGCTGCCATCGGGCTTGTATTTAGCCCAGAACCAGTCTTTATTTTCGGGGTCATAGCCCTTTTCACGCTTAAACATGACAGTAACGGCTTTTAAATACTTGCCCCGGTTATTGGCGACTCTGGAACGGGTGATGTCTTTACCGCGGTAGTTTCTTTTAACATAGACTACGCCGCTATGACCTGCCACCGACAGTTTACTGCTAAAGGTTTCCAGAACCGCACCATGAGGTGGCTGGCCTTTATAGGGAACTGTTTCTATAGCACCATTGCCGGCCAGTTTAGCATTATTCAGGGCCTGCCAGAGTTGTTGGGCATAGTCCGTGTCCATTGAAGTACCAAAAGGCATGGCCATCATTGATTTTTTTGCGACAGAATCAGAACTCATGTTATTTGAGCAGGCTGATACTAAAACGGTCAGACTGATGAGTAATAAGGTTGTCAGTTTTTTCATGTCGATTCTCCTGCTTAGCGGTCTAATTGGCTGGCACTGTTGTTGAATAAATAATCACCACCTGAGGCTCCCCGGTGACAGGCAATACAGCCCTGAGGCATTCCTTTTGCGACCCGACCGGCAAGCAGCATACCTTTGGGATTTTTATGCAGGGAACCATCGGGCTTGTATTTGACCCAGAACCAGTCTTTGTTGGCTGGGTCATAGCCTGCTTCCCGTTTAAACATAACGGTAATGGCTTTAAGGTATTTTTTGGGATTGTTCACAACCCTGGAACGGGTGATATCCTTGCCGCCATAATTTTTTTTCACAATAACCTGACCGGTATGACCATTAACTGTGATTTTCTGGTAGGTGGTTTGCAGAACTTTGCCATGAGGAGCCTGTCCTGTATAAGGAACACTGCGAATGGAATTGGGGCCAACCATTTTTTCACTCTGTAAAACCGACCAGAGTGCCTGAGAATAGTTGACGGTAGCCGGAGTGCCAAAAGGTTTTTCTGCCAGGGCTGAAGCGCTGAACAGTATGAATGAAAGGCTTATGACCATCATACTGCGTATGATTGGGGTTTGCATGATATACTCCTTTGTGGTGTATTGTTTTAGTGACAAAAAAATCAAAAAATTGTCTGATGTGAATATCCTTTGCAGGTAAACCCGGCACCTCGTCTTAAAAGACCAGGCTTGTGGGAACTTGTGGGAAATAGTTGTCACCTCTGCCGTCCTCGGCCTAAGGACGAAGACAGCAGAGGTGCTGGGTAATTATCCATGCATCTCACTACTTAAACCCTCCAGAGCCCTGGAAGTTACAAATAAAGATAAAAAAATATGGTTTGTTTACCGCTCGATACCGGGAGTGACGCGTTTATTGCAAAATTATTAGCGGGTGATGAAACAGCCTTTCGTCATTTAATGGATGAAAATCATTCGCTTATGCTTGTTGTCGCACGTGCTATTGTAGGTGAAGCCTCGGCAGAGGAAGTGGTTCAGGATGCCTGGATTGCCATTCATAAAGCCTTGCCCCAATTTGAACAACGAGCTTCTTTAAAGACCTGGATATTAACGATAGTCAGCAATCGAGCCAAAACCTGTCTTAAACAACAGTCCCGCTATGTCTCTTTAGCTGATATGGATGGTGATCTGCCTTATTACCTCAGTGGTCAGTATTTTAATGATAATGGCAGTTGGCAGCGACCCCCTCATCCGTGGGGAATGAACTCTCCGGATGCCATACTTGAAGAAGCAGAATTACGAAAATGTATCGATCAGGCCATCTGTCAATTACCGGCATTGCAAAAGTCTGTTTTTTTATTGCGGGACATTGAACTGCTTCCTTTTGAGGATATTTGTAATATTTTACAGGTATCGAACTCTAACGTTAAAGTATTACTGCATCGCGCACGTCTTAAATTAATGGAAATCATTTCCCGCTACCAGGAGATAGGTGAATGTTAAAATGCCATGATGTGGTTGATCAATCCAGTGATTATATTGATGGAGAACTCGGTTTCTGGCGTAAATGGCAGATCCGCCTGCATATCTTTATGTGCGTTAATTGTCGCAGGATGATTCAACAATTAACCTTGACGAAAAAGGTTGCCGCTATAATCGGCAAAGATATCTTACGAAAAGAGGATAAATCTGATTCCTGTAAGCATGAATAACTGGCAACTATTCGGCTAACCAGCCCCAGACATAAAAGCCCCTAATTCCAGGATTTCTGAGACTCAATCTAAATTGTTTAAAATTTAAGCTATTGGATAAAATTTAAACAAACTTCCCATAAAATACTAATATACTTAATTTCAGCAAACCCTTGTCCTGTCTGGATTTTCTGAACATCCCTGTTTCTAGTGAAAAAAAAGTGATTTTTTTGTTCACAAAGGGCTTGACCTGCTGGCCTTAAGTATTTAGGATTTGTATATCCACACACAATATATTGTGCTATAAAATAAAAAAAACACTATATAATACTTTATTTAAGTATTATGGCCTTAAAATTTTAAGGCTTTCAGGGTGTTATCGAAACCTTTTTTGTTAGCACTTTAATTGGGTCATATAGTCAAACCGGGGAACTCAATAATGACTGCACAGCTACACGCCATACCAAATACTGTTACCGAAATAGCGCTTCAGGATGCCTCTCTGGATATCTGGGACACCAAATATCGTCTAAAAACAAAGGATGGCGAGGCAATTGATGAAAATATCGATGAAACATACAAACGTGTGGCCAGAGCCCTGGCTGAAGTCGAAGAAGGCAAAAAGAACCAGGACCATTATTACAAAGAATTTTTATGGGCTTTACGCCAGGGCGTGATCCCTGCCGGACGAATTATTTCCAATGCCGGTGCACAGGAACACAAACCTGCGACCTCCACCATTAACTGTACGGTTTCCGGGGCTATTAAAGATTCCATGGATGATATCCTGGGCAAGGTGCATGAAGCCGGTCTGACCTTAAAAGCCGGCTGCGGTATTGGCTATGAGTTCTCTACCCTGCGACCCAAAGATGCCTATGTATCCGGTGCCGGTGCCTATACTTCCGGCCCATTATCGTTTATGGATATCTACGACAAAATGTGTTTTACCGTCTCCTCTGCCGGCGGCCGCCGCGGCGCACAGATGGCTACCTTTGATATTGGACACCCCGATGTAATTGAGTTTATCCGTGCCAAACGTGAAGACGGCCGGTTACGTCAGTTTAATCTGTCTCTGTTAATCAGCACCGAATTTGTTGAAGCGGTTAAAAATAATCAACCCTGGAAACTGTCCTTCCCCGTGACCGATAAAGAAATCAAACAGGACAATCTGGACGTTAACAACCCTGAACAAATCATCTGGCGCGACTTACCCAATAAAGAAGGCTATATCGTTAACAATGATGGTCAGGTAGCCTGTCGTGTAACCAAAACCATTCAGGCCCGTCGCCTGTGGGACATTATTATGGCCTCCACTTATGACTACGCCGAACCCGGCTTTATCCTGATTGATAAAGTCAATGAGATGAACAATAACTGGTTCTGTGAAAATATTCGTGCTACAAATCCATGCGGAGAGCAGCCGTTGCCCCCTTATGGCAGCTGTTTATTAGGCTCTATTAACCTGACCCGTTTTATTAACAAGCCCTTTACCGAAGAAGCCTCCTTTGACTGGGATACCTTCCGTAAAACTATTCGTATCTTTACCCGGATGCTGGACAATGTGGTTGAAATTAACGGCCTGCCCCTGCCGCAGCAGCGGGAGGAAATTACCCAAAAACGTCGTCATGGCATGGGCTATCTGGGACTGGGATCTTCGTGCACCATGATGGGCATGAAATACGGCGATGACAACTCTTTAATCTTTACCGAAGAAGTCACCAAAGTCATGGCAGTTGAGGGCTGGAAAGAAGCACTTGAACTGGCCAGGGAAAAGGGACCTGCCATGATCATGGATCAGATGTTCACCGTCACCGGTGAAATGCTGCATAAACGTCCTGAAATGATCAGCGATGGTCTTAAGGTGGGTGATGAAGTACCCGGTAAAGTCCTGCATGCTAAATACAGCCGCTATATGCAGCAACTGGCACAGGAAGAGGCGGAACTGGTGGAACAGTTAGCTGAAACCGGCGCCCGCTTTACTCATCACAGTTCCATTGCACCCACTGGCACCATTTCCCTGTCTCTGGCCAATAATGCCAGTAATGGTATTGAACCCAGTTTTGCCCACCATTATTCACGCAATGTGATCCGTGAAGGCAAAAAGAGCAAAGAAAAAGTCGATGTTTATTCCTTTGAACTGCTGGCTTATCGCGAAATGGTCAATCCCGATGCGATGCCTTATTCAGAACAGGCCGAACAACAACTGCCGGATTATTTTATTACTGCCGACAGTATTTCACCTAAGCAGCATGTGGATGTACAGGCCGCTGCCCAGAAATGGATTGACTCTTCCATTTCCAAAACAGCCAATGTACCGACCGATTATCCGTATGAAGATTTTAAGAATATCTATGAATACGCTTACGACAAAGGCCTGAAAGGCTGTACTACCTTCCGCTTTAATCCGGAGGCCTTCCAGGGCGTACTGGTTAAAGAAGCCGATCTGGAAAATACCACCTATCAGTTTACTCTGGAAAATGGTGAAACCGTTGAGCTTAAAGGTAATGAAGAAGTGGAATACGATGGCGAAATGCACACCGCTGCCAATCTGTTTGATGCCCTGAAAGAAGGCTATTACGGCAAGTTCTAAAGCACCCTATTCCATAGACAGAGATAAAGAAAAAAGGCTAACAATGATGGCACTTAAAATAGACAGTAAAATTGTCGGTTACAAAGTTCTAACCGAAGATGAAAAAAATCCACCTGCTGAATCAAGCAATGATGAAAATATCAGCGATGTGGAAAAAATGCATGAGAACCTGGACCGCCCGGAAATGCTGTTTGGTTCCACCTATAAAATAAAAACCCCACAGTCCGAGCACGCTCTGTATATCACCATAAATGATATGATCCTTAATATGGGCACTGAGTATGAAGAACGTCGTCCCTACGAAGTCTTTATTAATTCCAAAAACATGGAGCACTTCCAATGGGTACTGGCCCTCACGCGGGTTATCTCCGCCGTATTCCGCAAAGGTGGGGATGCCTGTTTCCTGGTGGAGGAATTAAAGGCAGTCTTTGATCCCAAGGGCGGTTACTTTAAAAAAGGGGGTACTTTTATGCCCTCTCTGGTAGCCGAAATCGGTTGTGCCATTGAGTCCCATATGAAATTTATTGGTATGCTCAAAGACACCGAACTGGACGATCATCAGAAAAAACTCATTGCAGCCAAGCGTAAGGAGTTTGAAGCCAAAAACAAAGCCCAGGAAGAAACCACTGATGAGACTAGCAACTTCCCTGAAAAAGCCCAGCTCTGCATGAAATGCCAGACCAAAGCACTGGTATTAATGGACGGCTGCATGACCTGTTTAAACTGTGGAGATAGCAAGTGCGGGTGATCCTCTGTATTTCGGCCTTTTAGGAAAATTATCTGTAAACTGTTTAACACTCTTAACTTAAATAGATGTTAAGCAGAAATACAGATAAGGAATATAATGAGATCACTGATTAGGGGATTGAAATCAGGGAGCATTAAACTGATCTGCTCATTTACTTGTTGTATTTTCATTGAAACCTAGCTTACAGGTGCTATAATAAGACCGATTATCAGCACCTGTATGGAGCACCTAATGAAAACACGATTTTCCCAAGATATTATTCCTTTATCTGACCTCAAAATAAACCCTGGTAAAATTGCAAACCAAGCAAAGGACTCACACCGTCCCATATTACTTACAAGTAGGGGCCGCGGTATAGCCGTTATGCAAGGCCTGGAGGAGTTTGAAAACCATGAAGAAGAACGCGCTTTTGTAAAGGCTATTGCTCAGGGTTTATTAGAGATAAAGGAAGGTAAAGTGCAAAGCCTTGCTGATACCAAGAAAAAACTTGGTATCAGCACTTGAAAATATTAATATCTGATTCGGCATTTAATGACCTGGAAGCAATAAAAGAATATTACCTTAGAGAAGCCGTACCTCAAGTAGGGGTCGAGTTTGTTATTAAAATTATTAGTCATATTGAGACACTAGAAAACAATCCAGAAATTGGGCGTAAAGTACCAGAGTTCAACGAAAAGAACATTCGTGAATTAATCCACCCACCTTTTCGTATTGTATATTTAAAAGAAGAAAAAACTATCCATGTCATTAGGATTTGGCGAAGTGAGCGATTATTAAATTTAACTGACACACCTGCAAATTAAAAAAATATAACGAGTCAATTTACGGCGGCCGCAAAAAGAATGATCTAGGAATGATCTAGGACACCCTTCTATTGATGATTTGTAATTTTCATTTAATAAATGTCCACAACTGTCTCCTAAAGTTATAAAATAATAGCCCGAACGGGCCAATAGCACAATAGGCCGCGACAGTAGTATTGGTAATAATGTGTAAGCAGCCGAATATAATGTTAGGAGCTATAAAAACCACAAAAACCAAAAGCTGGTAAGCCAGAAAAATAGTGCAAGTTTAAAACGGAAAAATCCATGCTTTCCCGTTCAATAGAACTTTCGGTTTTGTCTTGAAG
>JALVAL010000545.1 GCA_027011205.1 Gammaproteobacteria bacterium | reverse complement strand
GCAGTTGAGAGTTATTTACAGGGCGTACGCGATATTGTTTTGTTAGAAAAAGATGAAAATCATAATTCAACGATTCGTAAATACTATAAAGACAACAAGCGCGTAGATGTAGAATGGAAAGGACAGAAGGTCGAACTTGACGGGAACATCTACTTTATAGATGGAACGAAAGAGACGACGTTGGACTTTTTTGATGAGATTTTAGCACACCACTCCGTAGAGTTGCAGACGCATGTGGAAGTGACGGGCATTCTTAAAAAAGAGGACTATTTCGAAGTGCATATGGCCGGTAAAAGCATTAAGGCGAAGTATGTCGTCGTCACAATCGGTCGTATGGGAAAACCTAACAAACCAAGCTATAAGATTCCGCCGGCGATCCGTAAAAAAGTGAACTATACAACCGATGAGTGCGGCAGCGGCGAGAAAATACTTGTCGTTGGCGGTGGAGACAGTGCTGTTGAGTATGCCGTGGATCTGAGTGCAAATAACGAAGTTTCAATTTGTTATAGACGAGAGACCTTTCGTCGTGCCAATCCAACGAATCAAAGAGATATTGCCAACGCCATTGCACACGGTGAGGTGCGCCCTATTTTAGGTGTAAATATCGATGGTCTTGAAGCGACAGAAGATGGCAAGATAAAGGTACTTTTCTCTGAGATAGAACCGGAAGTTTACGACCGTGTTATCTATGCCATCGGCGGTACGACACCATCTGCCTTTTTATCGAGTTCTGGCATTAAAGAAGAAGATGGAAAACCTGTGCATAATGAGCACTATGAAACGAATGTCCCTGGACTTTTTGTAGCAGGTGACATCACGCAAGAGAGCGGCGGAAGCATCGCGCTCGGGCTTAATCACGGCTACGCTATCGCCTGCCATATTAAGCACTCCTGCTAGGCTCTGTGTGAGATGATGCCTTCGGGTGTCTGCAGAGTAAGCTCTATCTCTGCTTCGAGATATTCAGAGAGTGTAAGCGGTTCTGAGTTTTCATCTTCAAAAGCGGCTATTTTTGCTCCTAAAATAATGTTGTCAATCAAAGGTTTTGTCGCCACATCTTCGTAATACCCATGCAGTTCATTATCTACAAAAATTTTCAGTGTCATCGGTATGGACTCTTTAAGTGGTGGATATTGTTGTAGAAGTGCTTCTTTATCTATAATATTTTTGGCTTGAAAGACTTCATTGATGGAATCATGGGCAAGCTGGATGAGAAACGGACGACTCATGCAGGACTCTTTTGCTCTTTTTTGAGTTTATAGAGATTGATGAACTTAATCATAATCATAACACTGATGACTTGAAAAAGTGCAGCGAGAATGAAAGCGTAGTAGTGCAGTTTGTCGATGGAGTTTGCACTGTATGCCAGTGTCGCCATCGCGATGAGTAAAGTAAGCGGCATAGAGTGTGAAAGACCCAGTAAAACGGAGTCGATGAGTCCAAGGTCTTTAATGAAGACCAAGGCGGCAAGAAGCCGCATAAGTATCATGACCACGGCAATGATAAGCGCCTTTTCTATGAGTCCTGTAATTAAGAGAGCATCGAGATCAAACGAACTTCCAATGTG
>JALVAL010000544.1 GCA_027011205.1 Gammaproteobacteria bacterium | reverse complement strand
GGATAATACTTTTTGACCTGGACAGTTGCTATTAGAATAATTCGAAAATATTCATCAGAAATTTACCACTCAGTGGATATAGTTTGAAAACTGAGGTTAAATTGACTATCATCTAAAACCTTATTAATAATTAAGCTGTAAAATATATGAAACGTATAACCTATAAGGACCTGGTAGCAGAAATTGCTCCTCAGATTCAGGAATACTTTCCCTGGGATATAGAAGATAAAATAGACGATGAAAAGGTTTTATTCCTTGATGTACGGGAAAATCAGGAATACGATACCATGCACATTGAAGATTCGCTGCATGTGCCTCGCGGTATTCTGGAAACAGCCGTGGAATGGGATCATGAGGAAACTGAACCTGAACTGGTAGAAGCTCGCGATAGAGAAATTATTATTGTGTGCCGTTCTGGAAGCCGAAGTATTTTTGCTGCTTATACCCTGATGCAAATGGGCTATAACAACGTCTCCTCACTAAAAACAGGGCTGCGTGGCTGGAATGAATATGACCTGCCACTGGTTGATATGGAAGGGAATACCATTGATCCAGAACTTGGTGACAAATATTTTGCCAATAAATTACTTGATTATCAGCGTAAGCCTGTTAAATAATTTAAAAATAGAGGGATCCCGGCACTGGACATTGAACCTGGAAAAAATCAGTCACCCTCTACTGCAACAGCCTTATGCACTTAATGTTCACGGGTTTCCAGAAACTCAATTTCAGGCCAGCGTTCCATGGTTAAGTTAAGGTTAACCCGCGTTGGCGCAATATAAGTCAGATCACCACCACCATCAAGAGCGAGATTATCACTCAGTTTCTTTTTAAACTCTGCCAGTCTGGTTTCATCTTCACAGGTTACCCAGCGTGCTGTCTGAACATTTACCGGCTCAAAATCACAATCTACCTTATATTCATTTTTAAGCCGCTCTCTGACCACATCGAACTGCAGGATACCAACTGCACCCAGAATTAAATCATTATTGTTAAATGGTTTAAATAACTGCGTTGCCCCCTCCTCACTTAATTGCTCAAGTCCTTTTAACAGGGCTTTCATACGCATGGGATCTTTAAGTCGGGCACGGCGAAAAAGCTCCGGTGCGAAATTAGGAATACCGGTAAATTTCAGCTCTTCACCCTGGGTAAAGGTGTCACCAATACGAATAGTGCCATGATTATGCAGGCCGATAATATCTCCGGAATAAGCCGTCTCCACATGAGAGCGGTCCTGAGCCATAAAGGTAATGGCATTAGCCACCTGGATATCTTTGCCAATTCGAACATGGCGCATTTTCATGCCTTTATTATACTGTCCCGAACAAATCCGCATAAAAGCCACTCGATCACGATGCTGCGGATCCATATTGGCCTGAATCTTAAACACAAAGCCGGTCATTTTGTCTTCAGCAGCATCAATCTTGCGAGTCTGTGTATTCCGGTTCTGCGGAGCTGGAGCATAATCCACAAAGGCATCAAGCATTTCATCAACACCAAAATTATTAATAGCTGAACCATAAAAAACAGGGGTCAGTTCACCGGCCAGAAATAGCTCCAGATCAAATTCATTACTGGCACCGCGAACCAGTTCTACTTCTTCGCGCAGTTCTTCCGCCTGATCGCCTATTAGCTCATCCAGGCGGGGATTGTCCAGTCCTGCTATTATTTCACCAGACTGAATCTTGCCACCATGTGTAGCCGAAAACATATGAATTTTATCATGATAAAGATGATAAACCCCTTTAAAACGCTTACCCATACCGACAGGCCAGGTAATGGGGGCACAGGCAATTTTCAGCACTGATTCCACTTCATCCATCAGGTCAATGGGATCACGACCTTCTCTGTCAAGCTTGTTAATAAAGGTCAAAATGGGTGTGTCACGTAAGCGACAGACTTCCATCAGCTTAACAGTACGCTGTTCTACGCCTTTGGCCACATCAATAACCATTAATGCAGAATCCACTGCGGTTAAAGTACGATAGGTATCTTCAGAAAAGTCTTCATGTCCCGGAGTATCCAGCAGGTTTATAATACATTCTTTATAAGGGAACTGCATAACGGAGGAAGTAACTGAAATACCCCGTTCTTTTTCCATTTCCATCCAGTCCGAGGTAGCATGACGCGCCGCCTTACGACCTTTGACCGTACCGGCCATCTGAATAGCACCGCCATAAAGAAGCAGTTTTTCAGTCAGGGTGGTTTTACCCGCATCCGGGTGAGAAATAATAGCGAAGGTACGACGACGCCTTATTTGCTCCAGAAATTCACTCATATTTAATCTCTAGGTTTTATTGTTATGACTCATCCAAAGCATTACCCAAATTCTATTACTCCAAGAGTAAAACATTCTGCAAAAGTCATTATATATTTTTAAAAAAATTCACAGGCAAAAAGCTGTGCATCTTCCCTGCCCTGTGTGGTCGGATAGTAATTTCTACGTATGCCAAGTTCGTTAAATCCCATACTCTGATACAGATCTATGGCCGTCTGATTAGACATGCGTACTTCCAGATACATGGTTTTAGTGCCCTGCTCCCGCATAAAATCCATTAACCATTGCAGAAACTGACGCCCAAAACCCTGGCGCTGATATTCCGGGGCAACACAGATGTTCAGTAAATGTGCTTCATCAAGAACGGTACTGATAATAGCATAAGCTCTGATTTCATCATGTTGTTCATAAACAAAACAATGATAACCAACCCGCAGGCAATCCGTCAGAATACCCATAGTCCAGGGAAATTCATAACTGACCTGCTCAATCGAAAAAACCGGTTCCAGATCAAAGTGGGTCATTTTACGAATAAATGGAGCGATAGACAAATCAGCAGGAGCCATGCAGGTATTGTTTTATCTGTATTAAATCTGCCATAGCTTCCCGTTTATAAAGAGGATTACGAATTAAATAACTCGGATGATAACTCAGCAGTACAGGAAACTCATTTTCCGCGATAGTCAGTTTATGTATCTGGCCGCGTAACTGCTTAAATGCTTGAGTTGTTTGAAGTAAGGCCCGAGCAGGATTAATACCCAGTATAACAATGAGCCTGGGTTTCAACTGAATAATTTGCTGTTCCAGAAAAGTGGAACAGTGCTGGATATCAACTTTGCTGACCACAAAATCCTGCAATGAATGGCATTTAACAATTCCCGTGTAGAAATATTCCTGTGTTATACCTGTAGACTCAAGCATGGCACTAAAAAGGGACATAGTGGATTCGATTAGATAGTGTCCGGCTCGATCTTCATCAGCATCAGGTGCATCACTGATAAAAAGGATTGAACACTGTTCAGAACTCTGTCCGGAAAAGTATTCAGAACCCTGGCCTGCTAAAGTATTCAGGCGTTGTGAACGGGATGGGCAGCTATGACATTGCTGGATTTTTTTTGCCAGTTCAGAATCGGTATCAAGCTGTAAGGAGACTTTAGATACACTATCTATTGGTTCTGGTTCTGGTTCTGGCTGAATTATCGGTTCAACCTGAATTGTGGAGTCAGTAGTATTCAATGGCGGGTTATGGTACTCCACTGCCTGTCCGGCTTCCTGCTCAACTATCTGCTCAACTATCTCAACTATCTCGTTTATCTGCTCAACCTGCTCAACGACTGGCTCGTTTATCTGCTCCACTTGCTCTATTGGTGCAGATACCACTTCAGTTTTACCTATCTGTTCAGCCGGCTGTAGAATATCTTCATCAATGTCTTCCGGTTCATTATCAACCGGTGCATCTTTTAATTGCCAGGATTGTATGCCAATTGCATTAAGATATACCTGTTGTAACTGCCTGCTTCGCATCGCTGTCTCTATAGTTGAGGGTGTGCGCGTTCATTTGCCTGAATAAGTTTATTCAGGGCGTTAATGTATGAACGTGCTGAGGCAATAACAATATCAGTATCGGCACCCTGCCCATTAACAATACGATCGGATTGTTCAAGACGAACAGTAACATCACCCTGAGCATCCGTACCACTGGTAATATTATTGACTGAATAAAGTTTTAATTCAGCCTCACTATTCACTATGGATTCAATCGCCTTAAATGCCGCATCAACTGGACCGCTGCCTCTAGAACTGGCCGACTTTTCCTTGCCGTCAACCATTAGATGTAAACTGGCCATTGGTGTTTCCCCGGTTTCTGAGCATACTTTAAGAGAGACCAGTTTTATATGTTCATGTTTGGCCGAGACCGTTTCTGACACCAGCGCCTGTAAATCATCATCAAATATTTCGTGTTTTTTATCGGCCAGCTCCTTAAAGCGGGCAAAAGCCTGATTAAGACTTTCTTCTGATTTGAATTCAATCCCCAGATCTTTTAAACGACTTTTCAGTGCATTTCGACCGGAATGTTTGCCCAGTATAATATGATTTTCTTTCCAGCCAACATCTTCAGCCAGCATAATTTCATAGGTCTCGCGGTTTTTAAGCACGCCGTCCTGATGGATACCTGATTCATGAGCAAAGGCATTGGCACCGACAATGGCTTTATTAGGCTGAACAGGAAAGCCTGTTATGCCCGCAACAACTCTGGATGCCGGGACAATCTGGGTAGTATCCAGAGAACTATCGCAGCTAAAAACATCCTGACGAGTGCGTACTGCCATAACCACTTCTTCCAGAGCCGCATTACCGGCACGTTCCCCCAGACCATTAATCGTACATTCAACCTGACGAGCACCCTGCAAAACTGCGGACAGAGAATTGGCAACAGCCAGTCCCAGGTCATTATGACAGTGGACGGAGAAAACAGCTTTATCGGAATTGGGGATTTTTTCCAGCAAATTATGAATCAGCTGTCCAAACTGATGAGGAATATTATAACCCACTGTATCAGGGATGTTAATGGTGGAGGCTCCCGCATCAATAACCGCTTCAATCACCCGGCATAAAAAATCCAGCTCAGAACGCCCTGCGTCTTCAGGAGAGAACTCAACATTATCAGTATGTTGACGGGCACGCTTAACGGCAGCAACAGCCTGCTCAATCACCTGATCCGGTGTCATACGCAACTTCTTTTCCATATGAATAGGGGATGTGGCAATAAAGGTATGAATTCTGGAGGAATTAGCCCCTTTTAAAGCTTCACCTGCACGGTCAATATCTTTATCCAGTGCTCGAGCCAGACCGCATACGGTACTGTCTTTAATGCTATCAGCGACGGCTTTAACTGATTCAAAATCACCGGGACTGGCAATGGGAAAACCCGCTTCAATAATATCGACCTTCATGCGTTCCAGCACTTTGGCAATACGGATTTTTTCTTCACGTGTCATAGAAGCGCCGGGGCTTTGTTCCCCGTCACGTAAGGTGGTATCAAATATAATTAATTTGTCAGTCATGTTTCACTCCAGTTCGAAGCACCATTTTATCATAGACAAATGTTACCAACAAAAGAATTAACAGGATAGGCTCAGGAGTCAGTTGATCAACAGTCCCCGGCCTTAACGGTTCTTTTTTAATTTGCGTATCAAAAAGCCCACCAGACCGGAAAAAGTATAAAGAGCAAAAATGGTAAATAAAATAATTGATGGTTGATAGACAATAAAAACAAACACCAGAACCATAATCAGTATAGAGACAAAGGGGACTTTATTTTTAAGATCCAGATCTTTAAAACTGCGGTATTTAATATTACTGACCATTAACAAACCGGCGCCGATAGTCATAAGCAGTACCAGATATTTCAAGCTTTCACCATTGATCTGATTTTCTGCACACACCCAGACAAAACCGACCACAAAACCGGCAGCAGCGGGACTGGCAAGACCCTGAAAATAACGTTTATCAGCATGCCCAAGCTGGGTATTAAAACGTGCCAGACGTAATGCTGCACTAACAACATAAATAAACGCCGCAATCCAGCCGATTTTACCCAATGCAGATAATGACCAG
>JALVAL010000543.1 GCA_027011205.1 Gammaproteobacteria bacterium | reverse complement strand
GTATAAAGAGAGATAAAAAATCTGGACGCTCCAAATTGGGGCTAAACCCTATATAGGGAGTGTAAACTTATGATGTGTAAAATTCATACTCCCTTAAGGTCCAGCCTATGAATAACACTTAAGTTCATGACATTTTTCTGGATGAACTTGAAGCAATACTGCCAGAGGGTTGCCAACCCATTATCTTATCGGATGTTATTTTTATAACAACCTGGTTTGAAACGATTAAGGCAAAGGGGTGGTACTGAGTTGGTCGAGTTCGAGGCAATGTATAAATATCATTAGATGGTGAAGTATTTGAAGGTTGTACTTCTATAATGAAGCATGCGACTACAGCTCCAACAGGGTTAGGTACGATCTTCTACAGCAAAAGCACGGCATTTCCTTGTGAGGGAACTTTATTTCACGCAACAGATTGTTGACCTTTGTTAAAAAATTCGAGGGGATCCCTCAGCTTTAAAACCCCAAGATTTGCAATAAACCCCACCCAAAGCTACAATGTATTACATAGTATTCATATAAACAGGTATCGTCATGGGTGTAACTAGCATAAGACTTCAACCTGAAATTGAAAAACCATTAGAAAAACTGGCAAAAAAACTTGATAGAAGTAAAAACTATCTTATTAATCAAGCAATTAAGGAATTTCTTGCTCGCAAATCACTTGACGAAAAAAAATGGAATGAAACATTAGAAGCATTAGAGTCAGTAAAATCTAATAGAGTTATTGAAGAGCAAAATGTCAATGAGTGGCTAGATAGCTGGGGTCAAAATAACGAGCAAAAACCGCCTAAAATATGAAGCTATCTTATTCCCGTGAAGCAATCAGCGATTTAATACGGCTAAGAGAATTCATCGCTTCAAAAAATCCTGAGGCTGCTCAAAAAATTGCCAAATCAATACAAAAAGGAATTGCACAATTAAATACTTTTCCCTATTTAGGTGTAGAGGTTGAGCTGGCACCTGATCCAGAAATGATACGAGATTTAATAATTGGTAACTATATTGCTCGTTATTTGATCCATTCAAAACATGTGTATATTCTTAGAGTATGGCATCACAAAGAAGAGCGCTTATAATTGAGTAGCCAGAGGTCTTAACCCTCCTTCCCCAACACCCTGCATGCGGGTCTGCACAGTGGCAATATCAGCCATCCAGGTTTTAATGGCTGGATTCAAGCTTTCAAACTGATCCAGTTCCAGACCATTGAGGAAGTTCTTTTGAGTTCTTCGCTATTTCAAGTTACCTGAAGACCATGGAAAACAAAGGGTATAATCCTTTAATTGCTATTCAAATGGTTTTGGCTGGTAAAGTTAATAATGTTGGGTGCGAGTAGTTACGTTTTTTATAAGAAAATTAATAGAATTTATATTTTCATACTACTGGTTTTAATACTACCTAGATTTAACAATGAAAAAAATACTGTATTATTTTCCAATACAGAAGCTGGTAAAAATTCGTCCAAGTAAATCGTCTGAGGTGAATTCACCGGTTATTTCTGAGAGGGCATTTTGGGCGAGTCGGAGTTCTTCTGCCAGTAATTCACCGGCAGAATATTCCTGTAG
>JALVAL010000542.1 GCA_027011205.1 Gammaproteobacteria bacterium | reverse complement strand
GCCTGTACCGTAGAGGCATTATAACAGGATCATTACCCTTGTAGAAATACCTTGGGGGTTTGGGGGCAAAGCCCCCATAAAGATAATTTCAATAAAATGCGACAGGTTGGTTGACATCTAGCGATTGTGGGTGCCTGGTTTGGTATTGACGAGGTGGTTCAACGACTTGAAAAAACTTCAGCAAACTCTGAATCACGTGATGAAGTTGTGAGGGATACTTTATCCATGATCAGAGACTATCCACTGGTGGGTACGGGCGGCGGTACTTATGAAATTAGTTTCTTGCGCTATAAAGGCCGGGATATTGCAATTTATTATCATCATGCACACAATGATTACCTGGAGTTTCTAGCTGAATATGGTGTGGTTGGTATGAGTTTTCTGGTTTTACTGGTTACAAGTTGTTTAGTGAGTGCTCTATATGCTTTGCGTAAACGTAACCATACATTACTAAAAGGAATGGCTTTTGCCTCATCCATGGGTATTATAGCCATTCTTATTCATTCCACAGTTGATTTTAATCTGCAAATTCCTGCCAATGCCGCATTATTTGTTGCATTGCTGGCTATAGGACAGATTTGTTTATATCTAAAACGGAATTCACCTGCAGGAAAAAGTATCAACTAACATCGAATACCAGTGATTTTTCATCAGCATGTATGAGCCGATTATTCTTTATTATCAGAAATTTCCTGTAACAAATCTTCCAGCTCTGCCTGAATTTCTCTGGGATTGCATTTTTCATACTGAGAGTCATCGGCGACAGCAGCAGGAGATTTCAGATCCATATTGTTTAGAAAATCTATAACAGAGATCTGTACATCAATGGCAAATACGGTTTTACCATTATCCCGTTTAAAACGTTTAATATGGGTAGTACCGACTTTATGGGCAACTTGACGCAACTCACTTTCAGTTCCGGCAATTCTGATTTTTAACATGGTACTTTCCTTTTTACCCGGCCCCTCGTCTTTTAAAACGAGGTGCCGGGTTTACCTGATGCTTATTTATTGCATCTTTCGTTGCCGAACGGCTTCATACAGGCTGATTCCGGTTGCAACGGAGACGTTCAGGCTTTCTACACTGCCAAACATGGGGATTGTTACCAGCATATCACAGTTTTCCCGTGTCAGTCGACGCATTCCCCTGCCTTCTGTACCCATAACCAGCGCCAGAGGGCCGCTCAGGTCACTACTGTAAAGAGTATTATCTGTCTCCCCCGCAGTACCCACTACCCGGATCTGATAGCTTTTTAACAGCTTTAAGGTACGGGAAAGATTAGTCACCTGAATTAAGGGAACGCTCTGATCTGCACCACAGGCCACTTTACGCACCACAGGGGTGATGGAAACAGAGCGATCTTTGGGGACAATAACAGCCTGTACACCGGCTGCATCGGCCGTTCTAAGACAGGCTCCCAGATTATGCGGATCCTGAACACCGTCCAGAATCAGCAAAAATGGGGGTTCTTCCAGCGACTGCAATAACTCATCCAGATTACTTTCGGATTTTACTTTAGGCGTATTACCCTGAGCAACCACCCCCTGATGATTAGCCTGGCATAAAGCATCCAGTTTTTTACGTTCGACAAAGGTAACTTTAACGGATTTTTTTCTGGCCAGTTCAACTATCGCATTAATGCGATTGTCTTTTCGACCCCGATCAACATAGAGTACCGTTATCAGCGCATCGCCCTGCTCTTTTGATACCGTAGCCGTTAAATAATTCAGCGCTGATTTGACTGCATGGATACCAAATATTATTTGATCCATCGACGTCTTCTGTTAACCTTTTTCTTTTTAGGCGGTTCCTGCGCAGCGGATGTTTGAGCCACGCTGCTTTGAGCTGCAGACTTAACGTCAGTATTGCTCTGCTCTCTATGACCTGACTTTGATTTACCTTTTTGCGGTTTGTTTTTAATTGACTTGCCACTGTTTTGCAGTACAAATTCTATCTTACGTTCGTCCAGGCTCACTGCCGCAACACGAATACTGATTTTATCTCCCAGTTGAAAAGTTTTACCGGTACGCTCACCTTTCATTTTATGATTGGGCTGGTCAAAATGATAATAATCATCTTTTAAAGCGGTAATATGCACCAGCCCCTCGACATGAATATCATCCAGCAGCACAAACAGACCAAAGCCGGTGACAGTACTGATAATACCATCAAACTCCTCACCGACCTTATCCATCATATACTCACATTTGAGCCAGTCTGTTGCATCACGGGTCGCATCATCGGCACGACGTTCGGTGATGGAGCAATGCTGTCCCAGATCTGCCATCTGTTCATTGGTATAAGTATATTGCGCCACTTTTTTACCCTGAACAAGATGACGGATAGCCCGATGAACCAGTAAATCCGGATAACGACGAATGGGTGAAGTAAAGTGAGCATATGCCTGAAATGCCAGACCAAAATGACCGACATTCTGCTCTTCATAGACCGCCTGTGACAGGCTGCGCAGCATAACCGTCTGCAGTACCGGAAAATCAATACGTTCTTTAATTTCATTAAGCAGTCTGGAGAAGTCTTTTGCCTGCGGCTCATCTCCACCATCCAGTTTTAATCCCAGGGGAGCCAGATAGTCTCTTAAGGATTTAAGTTTTTCATCGGTCGGACCTTTATGGTTACGATATAAAGCGGGGATTTTGTTTTTTAGCAGAAAGTCAGCAGCGGTCACATTGGCGGCCAGCATACATTCTTCAATCATTTTATGTGCTTCATTCCGATAAACAGGACAGATTTTCTCAATCTTTTTATGTTCACCGAAAACAATGCGGGTTTCTTCTGTTTCAAAATCAATGGCACCACGCTGGGCACGTTTTTTCAGCAAGACCCGATATAACTGATACAGTTCATGCAAATGTGGTAGAACATCTGCAAACTTTTCACTTAATGGGGCATCACCGTCAATCACCATGGCAGCGACCTGATCATAGGTCAGGCGGGCATGGGAGCGCATCAGAGCTTCAGTAAAACGATATGAACTTACTTCGCCACTGGCAGAGATATTCATTTCACAGACCATACACAGTCTGTCCACATCCGGGTTCAGGGAACACAGGCCATTGGAGAGTATTTCCGGCAGCATGGGCACAACCCGGCCCGGGAAATAAACCGAAGTACCGCGACGTTTGGCTTCGCCATCCAGTGCGGTTCCGCGTTCCACATAAGAAGAAACATCAGCAATAGCTACCCATAAACGCCAGCCATCACCCTGTTTTTCACAATGCACCGCATCATCAAAATCTTTGGCATCTTCACCATCAATGGTCAGTAAGGGTAAAGCCCGAAAATCTTCACGCCCCTGCTTGCTTGCTTCCGGTACTGATGGTGATAAGTCCTGTATTTCTGCTTCCAACATCATAGGCCATTCATGGGGAATCGCATAACTGCGAATAGCTACATCAATTTCCTGACCGGGAGCCAGATGATCACCCAGGTTCTGAATAATACGTCCCTTGGCACGTTGAAAACGGGTAGGATAATGCAGAATTTCCACCATCACCATCTGACCCACTTCGGCACCATAGGTATGTTCATCAGCTATGATCACATCGTGGTTAATACGCTTGTGATCCGGTACCACCATAAGTACACCATCACGATCTTCCAGCTGACCGACCACGGTGTTGGTATTGTGTTCTATAACCTTGACCAGGGAGCCTTCCCGACGGCCTTTTTTATCGACACCTACCAGTCTGACCTGAACACGGTCTCCATGAAAGATCACGCGCATATCACGCATACCGAGGAATAAATCCCCGCCGCCGTCTTCTGCCAGTACAAAACCGAAACCATCAGGGTGTGCCGATACAATACCTTCCAGTAATTCCTGTTCGGAAATAATTTCGTAACATTTGCGTTTATTAAAATACAGTTGCCCGTCACGTTCCATCGCTCTTAAACGACGACGCAGGCCTTCTTTCTGGTCAGGATCTTCCAGCTTTAATAACTTTTCAATTTGAAAACGATTGATGGGATGCGGCTGTTCAGCCAGCAGGTCAAGAATATATTCCCGACTTGGAATTGGATTGTCGTACTTTTGTGCTTCGCGTTTTGCAAAAGGATCGGATTTACCGCGTTTTTGACTCATATTTTTCCTTGAGCACCTATTTGTTGATTTCTTTTTCTCTTATCCTGCCCCTCTCCCGTAAGAGAGGAAACAGGGGGATTATTAATCTTCAAATGGATGTTTTAATATAATAGTTTGATCCCGATCAGGACCGGTTGAAATGATATCAATCGGGGTTTTAGTTAATTCTTCAATACGCCTGAGATAGGCTTTGGCATTCTCAGGCAGTGACTTATACGATTCAGCGCCGACAGTGGAATCCGTCCAGCCCGGCATTTCTTCGTATACGGGGACACATTTTTCATAGCTGTCTGCACCAATGGGCGGCGTAGTGATTTGCTTACCGTCAATCTCATAAGCAGTACAGATTTTCAAAGTGTCCAGACCATCCAGTACATCCAGCTTGGTAATACACATACCGGTAACACTATTGATCTGATTGGAACGGTTCAGGGATACAATATCCAGCCAGCCGCAACGACGTGAGCGCCCGGTAGTGGCACCAAATTCATGGCCTTTTTCACCCAGGTACTGACCCGTATCATCAAATAATTCCGTGGGGAAAGGACCGGAACCGACACGGGTGGTGTAGGCTTTGGTAATACCCAGAATATAATCAAAATACTGTGGTCCGACACCCGTACCACTGGCTGCCCCGCCGGCTGTGGTATTAGACGAGGTCACATAGGGATAAGTACCGTGGTCAATATCCAGCAAAGCACCCTGTGCACCTTCAAACAGGACACTGTCGCCATTTTCACGATACTGATGCAGAATTTCAGTGACATCGGTGATCATAGGACGGATTTCTTTAGCATAAGCCAGCGCTTCATCCAGAGTGGACTGATAATCCACCGTATCGGCTTTATAATAATGTTCCAGGGCAAAGTTATGATATTCCATCACTTCTTTTAATTTAGTGGCGAATAATTGTTCATTGAGCAGATCGCCAACTCGCAGACCGCGGCGAGATACTTTATCTTCATACGCCGGTCCAATACCGCGTCCTGTCGTACCAATAGCCTTTTTGCCACGGGCAATTTCACGAGCCTGATCCAGTGCCACATGATAGGGCAGAATTAACGGACAGGCTTCACTGATCAGCATTCTTTCCCGGGCATTAATCCCCTGTTCATCCAGCTCTTTGATTTCTTTAACCAGGGCATCCATTGCCAGAACCACACCATTACCAATCAGGCATTTTACATTTTCTCTGAGTACACCAGAAGGGATCAGATGCAATACGGTTGTCTTGCCTTCTATAACCAGTGTATGACCAGCATTATGACCACCCTGAAAGCGAGAAACAGCAGCGGCTCTGTCAGTTAACAGATCGACGACTTTTCCCTTACCTTCATCACCCCATTGCGAACCGATGATGATGACATTCTTACCCATGCTAAATATCCTTAATAAAAATATGTTATGTTGTTCAGATTGAATTTACGTTCTGTTCGTTTAAGCAACCGCTACCAGCCGCCACTCACCTGCGTCATGACTCAGCTGATGAGTACAGCCCAGAGCCTGAGCACTGGAATTAGATTCAGGCAGTTCACTGATCACCCGTTTACCCTGCTGACGCAATTCTTTTACTTTAGCCATTAACGACTGCTGTTGCACCGCATCCTGTGCCACGGGAGCAAAAATAATACTCTTGTTATTTTCTGCATTTTCGTTCTGTTGTGCAATCGAATGAGCAATTGAAACAAGATAGGATAAATCGGCACTGAAGCCCGTTGCAGAACGAGAACGGCCGAAGGTTTTACCAATACCGTCATAACGTCCGCCGATAGCGATTTCCTGTCCAGAACCCGGCAGATA
>JALVAL010000541.1 GCA_027011205.1 Gammaproteobacteria bacterium | reverse complement strand
TATTAAGCAAAAGGATCAGCAACCGCCCTACCGCCTGCTGCAGAACTTTTATCAATATGTGATTGAAACCACACTGGCTCTGGATAAACTGCATCTGTCAATGCAGAACCAGGTTAAAATTCGCTTTAAAAAAGCCAAAGAATTAAAACTGGATTCATTACTTCTGAGCAGTTTTATTTTTTTACTGGTTTATATTTCAACTCTGGCAACCATTTTGATGCTCAATCGCTCAATACTTGAGCCAATCATCAAACTTGAACAATGGGCATCCCAATTTACCCGGGACAAATCATTCACCCCTTTAAAACTAAATTCATATCAGGAATTTGAATTTATTGCCCGCACTTATAATCTATTATTTCAGATGCTGCAGGATGACCGGGACATTCTAAAAGCACTGTCCCAGAAAGATGAACTGACCCAGCTAAACAACAAACGCAGCTTGATCAATCGTCTGACCGATGAGCATGGTCGTCATCAGCGTTATAATACCCGTTACAGCCTGATGTTAATTGATGTAGACCATCTGAGTTCTATTAGTCAGAACTATGGCGAACACACCTGCGATCTAACCTTGATACAAATAGCCCGCATACTTGAAAATGCCATACGTCCAACGGACTTCCTGGCCCGCTATAATAGTGATGAATTTATTATTATCCTTCCGGAAGTTGAATTACATGGCGCTAACATCACCGCAGAAAGAATTCGAAATGCAATATCAGAACATGTGTTTAAATTTGATCACAATAAATTCGGCATTACCATCAGCATCGGTTTTTCTATTGTGCAGGAAAACCAGGCGCTGGAAGAAGTACTGCAATGCGTTGACTTTTCAGTACAGCGAGCCAAGCTTGCCGGTAGAAATCAGGTTCAGTATTGCGACTCTAATACTCTTAAAGAGCATGAATTTACTCCAAAATACCTGTCGCCATCAGATTTTATACTTTCAAAAGACCATGTTATAAACCCTTCACTCGATTCCCGTTAAATTGTGCTATAATCAGCGCTTTTTAAACGTCGGCCTGTTTTTTTAAACTCTATAAATAAGGTCAGCTAACAGAGTGGGAATTATGAGTAACAAAGAATATTCAATAACAACAGATGCTGACAAAGTCAGTTATGGTATTGGCTTACAACTGGGTCAGCAGGTAAAAGGTCAGTCATTTCCCGATTTCAGTCTTGATGCCCTGATTATTGGTTTAAGTGACATTTTTAATAATAAACCAATGCGTTTTGAAGAAAATGAAATGCAGGCAGCATTCACTGCAATCAACCAGCAAATTCAGGAACAGTCAGCCAAAGCGGCGGAGTCCAATAAAACAGCAGGAAAAGCCTTTCTTGATGAAAATGCTAAAAAATCAGGCGTGATCATTACTGAGAGCGGCTTACAATACGAGATTATTACTGAAGGCAATGGTGAAAAGCCCGGGCCTAACGATATGGTTGTTACTCACTATCATGGCACACTGGTTGATGGTACAGTATTTGACAGTTCTGTTGATCGCGGTGAGCCGGCACAATTTCCAGTTAATGGGGTCATTAAAGGCTGGATTGAAGCCCTGCAGAT
>JALVAL010000540.1 GCA_027011205.1 Gammaproteobacteria bacterium | reverse complement strand
GGCGACTGCTACCGCGTTTAGGCATTGTCTGGAGTCGGGCAAGTCTATACAGTACAAGGGAAAATCAAAAAAATGAAGAGGATACAGCAGGCACTGGGCAGTGAAAATGCAGAGTATCCGGTATTTAATGTGGATGAAGTCGATATTGATTTAAATCCCAGGACAGGCTGTTGCTGAACTATCAGAGGGGAGCAATCCAGAATTCCGGCCCCGGGTAAAAACCAGAAAAACTCTTTTGCCGGCGCTGATCTTTCATTCTCGAACAAGCTCCTGGACTATCAGCTTACCAATGTCAGCAAGCAATGATAGATTTTAAAAAAATTCGGTTGTTACCAAAATATTCAAAATTGCGTTCTATTGATGTTGCTTCTATTCATCGCCAATCAGCAGATTGGTTGTTGAAAAAATCGAATGAACTACAGGGTCAAAAGAATATATTTATCAGTTATTATGCTCCCAGCATAAAGGCTGTTCCTGAACAGTTCAAAAATGATGTAATTAGTGCATCATATGCTTGATATTTATCAGAACTGATTATTGAAGGTAAACCGGAGTACTGGTTTCATGGGCATACTCATGAAAGTTCATTTGGTAAAATAGGTTTATGTACCGTAGTTTGTAACCCAAAAGGTTACCCGGATGACAGAAATATTAGCTTTGACAAAAACTATACAATAGAAAGATAACAAAACTTTGAAAAGGAATTATCGAATGAATAAACATGAAAAAATAAGCTATGTTGAGTTACCATCAACAAATATAGAAGAAACCAGGAAATTTTTCACACAAGTATTTGGGTGGTCATTTCAGGAGTTTGGTTCAGAATATATTGCTTTCTCTGATCAGGGTATTAATGGTGGATTTTATAAATCAGACTTAAGTTCATTGACAAGGAATGGCGCTGCACTTATCGTTTTTTATAGTGAAAGTATAAAAGCTACTCAAGAAAAAATTGAACAAGCCGGTGGTTCTATTTTGAAACCAGCTTTTTCCTTTCCCGGTGGATTTCGTTTTCATTTTTTAGAGCCCGGCGGTAATGAATTTGCTGTTTGGTCAGAAATAAATGCATAATTATAACGAGAAAGGTTAGAGCGAATAGCTTCAGCTGAGCCAAAAAATTACGCGCCTTTTGTGGCGCTACGCTATAATGCCACAAATACCATGTAATCTTCCGGTCAGCTGAGCAAGTCGTTGTATTTTCAAAATACCTATAATAACATGAGTTTAAGTCCAATTTATGAAGCTCACTTTTTTATGCTGTAATCCTGACTGGACAGGTTAATTATCGCCTAATAGTGATAATGATTTTCCTGTTTAAAAACAATACTGTCCGGATAAAAAGCCATCCAGGCAAACCAGAATGATATCGTCACGGGGATTTCATTGTGATTTGCATCCAGAATCTTTCCTGTTCTGTGTTTTGCATCAAAAATTATCGTTAGCTCCTTACCTGCAAAATGATCCATATAAGGTGATTTTACTTTGGATAATTCAGCAAAAGGATAAACTTTAGTCTTACCATCAATTTTAAGTCCGATAACATATTCTTTTGGATGATAATCTGTATATAAT
>JALVAL010000539.1 GCA_027011205.1 Gammaproteobacteria bacterium | reverse complement strand
ATAATAATAAAAGATTATCAAATACAACAACTACAACAACAGATCAAGCTTTTTCTGAAAAAAATTTAAAAGATTTAGAAAAATTAAAAAAATTTATTCTGCCCTACGAATACCCCATAGCCCAATCTGTTCTGATGAGTATCCCTGGACAGGTTCGCCAGGATGTACTGGATCAGCTGCTGGGGCGGTTGCAGAGCTATCACAAAACCGGACAGGGGCAGATTTACAATCTGTTGGGATTCATGAACAAACTACGCAGTGCCGTATTCTCGGGCGAGTTTACGGTGGATTCATACGGGCTGAGTGTTAAAAATGCCCGTAATGTTCGGGAGAAAAATGCCCGGCAGGCAGCGGCAGCGACGGCAGGCAGAGCGGATAAAAACTCAGCCGACAAAAAAACGTTCAATCCACAGGTGAGGAAAAAAGGGATTGAAGCTCTGGCTGAATTAAAAGCCAAAATGAAAGTGGGGTTATAAAATAATTAGGATTGGATTGAACGGCAAACTGGCAAGCCCCTTGCCACTTTTGAGGTGGGGTTGGGTTGAACAACAAACTGGCAAGCCCCTTGCCAGTTTTAAGTGGATTGAATGGAAAAAATTATGAATCAAACAACAACACATGCGTTAACCATCCCCTTTTACGGCGATACGCTGTATCTCGTGGAACACAACGGGGAGCCTTATACCCCCATGAAGCCGATTGTTGAGCAAATGGGGCTGGCCTGGCAACCCCAGCATCGTAAATTTCAGGATGATCCAGATAGGTTCTCAATCACCCTTATGGTGATTCAGCTCCCAGGTGATGTCCAAAATCGTGAGGTGTTATTGATGCCCGTGCGTAAACTTTTCGGCTGGCTAATGACGGTTTCACCGAACCGGGTTAAACCGGCTATCCGGGACAAGGTGATCCGGTATCAGAAAGAATGCGATGATATTCTCTGGGAACACTGGTCTAAACGCACCAGTATTTTTCAGGAACTGGATGTGCAGAAAGTTGGTAAGCTGGTTTCTCTGCATCACCTGGAAGTCATCTGTGGGCATCGCCGGGAAGCCGCCGCAGCGGTATTGTATTATTTTATTCAGAATGAACACTCAGAACTGGCTGATGACGGCTGGTTCTATATCTCTGCCCGTAAGCTGTCGGTAAAAATTGGATTTTCACGTACCAGTACATCCAATGCCCTGAACAGTCTACAGACTATGGATATGCTGGTTAAATACACTGAGGTCAATGCGGTGTATCTGAATTATTACCAGCTTAACCATAAGATGATTAACCGCCGTTTAAAACAAAACGGATTGCCGGTTATTCAGTTTTAATTTTTTGTATTTTTTGTATTTTTTTATCTTTCAGTCTGGATAAGACTGATTATTTTTTCGCTTTACCAGCGATACTATAAGGAGATCAAACATGGAGGCAGCAATGCACAATAAAAACGAGGAACAGGGAACTGCTCCAAAAAAAGTTCAACCGACTAATTATTTTCATGAAATCATGGAGGAAGAGTTAGGCGAAGATTATAAGGAAGAAATGGCTCAGGAAGAAGAGGCTGAACTGAGAAAGAAGTATGATGCCAGGGCTGATGTGCCCTTTATGTCCAAACAGGTGGCCCAGAACAGAGGGATCCGTTTTAAGAATGAGGAAGATGTGGCGGCTCGTCTGACACCGGGAAAAATGGTGGGTGATGTTAAAATTCTGTTGCATACCCGCCAAGCTCATCGTCTGTATCATGGGCGGCGTAGGGATGACGCAAATGGTATTAAACCGGTCACCGGTCTGATCCGTTTTGCTGGGCAGATGAACCAGATATGGTTGGGTGCTGGTCGGGATGATCCGTATGCCGATTATTTTTTACTGGAAATTGAACAGGCACTGAATTTGGCCAATGAAACGATCCGTGGTTTTAGTGCTGAGATGCAGCAAAAATTAGAGCAACTGGCCCAACGTGGTTATCGGATCACTTTACAGGAATCGACTCAGCCGATTGAGTTGTCATTGAAATTTGCACCAGAGTTTACACATAAGGCTGCATTGACGTTGCTGGAATATGATCATCTGGCTCGGCAGATATTATCATTACGTCATGCCGCTGCACTGGAACGTGATCAGTCCAGGCGGTATTTGAATAATGCAGCAGGACGTATTCGTTGCGCGTTTGAACTGAGCCTGCGTTATAAACGCACCCAGGTTAAACGAGATGATATAGCAGCCAATAATCCTAAAGCCCAGGATGCTGCCTCAAAAATGAATATCGTGCTGCCACAGGCTGTTTTAGAGGGACTGGTTCGTGCAGAGATGGCCCCCCCATTACCCGCTAAACGTCAACAGATCATTGATATGACCAGACAGGCATCAATACGTCGTCAGGCCAGTAAGGTGACTGAGGCAATTAATAACCCCAAAAAAACTGGAACAGTGAAAGTTGTAACAAAGAAGAAAATTCCTGGGCCAGTTATTGATGGATCAAAATAAATGGAACTGGAGCAGTTGTTAATATGTCATTAAATACTGAGTATCAGTCGGGTACACTTTTGAGTATTTATCAGTACTTTGAGCAAAATAGTGAGCCTTTTATAAAAGGCCTTTTAAGGGATAAGGGGGGTATTAATTATTCATTGTCTGATTTGCAGGATCGTAAAGATAAGGTGTTGGCGTTAATGGAGCAGTTGATTGCCGATTATAATTATACGTACCGAACCATGCCGTTGTATCTGTATAACAAAAAACAGTTTTCCAATAACCGTTTACGTTGTACAGTTGTCTGGCGTGTCAGTCGTAAGATTTACCGTAACAAGGATAATAATATGATCAACCGATTGTTTCGTGAGGATAATCGTCATAAACAATTACTGTCGATGTTTGGGCCGGCTATGCTCAATACGTTAAAAGAGTATGATCGTTGCCGGTTAGTTTTAAATACCATGTTCAGTGTATTGAATTTTCAGCATAAGAGTGTGGGTCTATTTTATGATGCCTGTGGTTGTGCTGATGAGTCATAGATATAGAGTTGGTTTGTTAATTTTTAATTAAATGAAAGGATGCGTTATGTTAATTTTACAAAGAAATTCAGGTCAGAGTATTCGTATTGGTTCTGTTTCTGTGGACCGGCCTGAGATTTATGATTTGAAACATCAACAAAATAGCCAGGTTGATAGTTCTGTTTAAGCGATAGGCTATTATTCCAATCTCGGCCAGTCATCATAAAACACAATATGTTGTTATATTGTGCTTTATGATGACTTGATACATACAATATATAGTGTTTTTAAATCAGATCATTTGAATATCTGATTGTCTGTTGCAAAGACTGGAGGTAAGTCGCTATTATTTAAGTCGCTATTATTATTTGTGAATAATGTTGTTTTTATATTTAATATTAAAAAGGATTTGTTATGTCGAATGATTTTAAAGGAACGGGTAATCTGGGTAAGACACCGGAATTGAAATATATTGAGACCAAAGACGGGCAGCGGGCAGTAGCAAATTTTTCTATCCGTTTTAATCGGGATAAACGTCTGGAAAATGGTGATTATGTGGATAATGGTGGTTTCTGGCTCGATACCGCTGTATTTGGTCCACAGGCTGAACGAGTGGCTAAAATTTTGTCCAAAGGTGCCCGCGTATACGCTGAAGGTTCACTGAAACAGCAAGTCTGGGAAAAAGACGATGTGACCAATACAAAACTGGTGCTTGAAGCCAGTTATATTGCACCGGATTTACTGGGTATTGAGACTATTCAATACCAGGTTAAAGACAAAAAAGACCCGCAATCACAGAGCACTGTAACTCATAGTAACGATGATGCCTTTGATATGAGTGGGGAACCGGATTTTTAAAAAAAATTATATTATCATGGCGATTGTTTATGATCCGGGATTATCTTTAGAGATTGGATGATTATTTATATAATCGTTTGGGTCAAACCGGATCGTGATCATGCAGGATGTATGATGTGTGCTAGACGAGGCACTTAAATTTATTTTACACTGTTACATTGTTAAAAATCATTCAAGGACGATAATTATGTTCAAACTGAATATCTATCTTTTTTCTCTGTTATTTTCTGTATTCATTCTCATGTCAGGTTGCAGTGATAAGGCTTCGCAGACTTCCCGGATCGGCCCGTCAGATAAAAAAATTGAACTGGATTTTAAGGACTGGCTGGCTAAAACGCAGATCAGCCGGGCTTACCATAACAAACCGTTGTACACGGTTAAATCCTTTAAAGTGACTCATGTAAATCCCATTAGTGAAGATCGGATCAATTATGATTTTGAACTGACCTCACAGATCCAGGGTGGCCCGGATGAGAATGCCAGGGGGGCGTTGTCCTATCGTTTGAATGAGCATAATGTCTGGATGTTGCAGCGTAATATCAAGCTGGCCAATAAATAAAAGCCCAATATAATCCTTTTTCAGGGATCGTATCGGCTCATATTCACTTCACAGGGATAGCAGGTTTATGACACGGAATTTGTTAATTGTTGAATCACCCAACAAGATCAAAAAAATTAAACACTACCTGGGCAGCGACTGGCAGGTTGAAGCGTCTGTCGGACATTTTTGTGATCTGCCAAAACATGAAATGGGTGTAGCAGCCCCGGATTATAAACCGCATTATGAGAATGATCCTAAAAAATCCAAAGTGATCAGCAGGCTAAAAAAAGCAGTTAAGTCCTGTCAGGCCATTTATATTGGAACCGATCCGGATAGGGAGGGTGAGGCCATCGGCTGGCATCTAGAACGGGTGCTGGGTTTAAAACAAACCGGTAAACCGGTTTACCGGGCTACCTTTAAGGCCATTAACAAGGCTGAGATACAGCGGGGGATCCAGTCCAGGGGCAGTATTGACTATCATCTGGTGGCAGCCCAGGAGGCTCGTCGGGTGATTGATCGTCTGGTGGGTTATACCGTATCACCGGTACTGGGTCACGGCCTGTCTGCTGGACGGGTTCAGTCAGTTGCGCTCAGACTTATTGTGGAGCGATTTCAGGCTATAAGTAATTTTAAGCCGATAGAGCACTATGATGTCCTTGCAAGTGTCTCAGATACCCCTGAATGGAACGCTAAATGGTATTTTAAACCCCTGTTGAGTGAGCAAGGGGAAAGTAATCAAAAAATCTGGACTGAACGGGGCGTGGCTGAACAGGCAGCACAAACCCGGCAGCTGCAAGTGTTAGATGTTGCAAAAAACAAGGTTTATCAGAAAGCTCCTGCGGCTTTTGAAACGGCTTCTTTACAACAGGCTGCCTCACGTATCTTAGGTTTTGATACCGGGTACACCATGAAACTGGCTCAATCGCTTTATGCCTCCGGCTGGATCAGTTATATGCGAACAGACAATCCCAATCCCGATCCCCAATCATTAACTGAACTGCGACAGTTTATTGAACAGAATAATTTACCACTGGCTCAAAAAATTAATGTCTGGCGAAGCGGTAAGGATGCCCAGGAGGGTCATGAGTGTATTCGACCAATAGAACTGAATAAACCACAACTGCAAACAGAAGAGTGTCAGGATAAACATGCTTCTGATCAGATCCGCTTGTATCGTTTGATTTATGAGCGGTTTGTGGCGTCTCAAATGGCGGATGCCGAATTTGATCAGACTCGTGTTCTGCTGCACGGTGATGTGCAGGTGGTCGGTCAGCCGGTTCAGTTTCTGGCCAGTGGCCGGGTTGCGACTGGTGTTCAGGGCTGGCGGGGCTGGTTAAAATCGGATCCAAATGATAATGATGAGAAAAAAACCGATGAAGCAGAAACCCGCAGTTTGTTGCCGGACAGCATTAAGGTTGGTCAGCGATATGTCTGTGAGTGTCAGCTGCAGGTTAAAAACACCAAACCCCCGGTATTGTACAGTGAGGCCAGTCTGATCAAGGCTCTCAAGAGCAAGGGGATCGGACGACCATCAACCTATGCC
>JALVAL010000538.1 GCA_027011205.1 Gammaproteobacteria bacterium | reverse complement strand
ACATTACATATATTTAATGTTTATGTAAGGTTAGCTTAATTAATTATATGTCATAATTTTCCTGATTTGACAAATAGAGGGATATAAAGAATGATGGGCGATGGTTTTAACTATTCTACAATGAGCTATGGTGCTAATGGAATTTTCTGGCTTTTATTGTTTATTTTAATTGTCTGGCTATACAGTGTGTTTACTAATCGAAAAAAAAATCCTACAGAAACAAAAAAAATACCAAAAAATCACAGTACACCCGTAGAAATTTTAGAAAAAAGACTCGCTGAAGGAAAAATTGATATTGAAGAATTTAATAAACGGCAGGCATATATGAACAGGGAAAAGATCAAATAAAAGCTCAAACAAAGAGAAAAAAATTCAAAAATTTACCCATGGGAGATACAGTGAAACATAACGTCCATTTTTGATTAGAGCTTAATAGTTATTATTGGGAAAGGCTGAATATTCGCTGCAAGAAAATATTCAGCTTGATATTCAGGTTCAAATTCCATATATTTTACTTTATGAATTCGTATACATCGCTAAATACCGACAAACTTAATCAAATAAAGAGTAGAAATCGCTTTCAAACCCTGTTTTTATTAATAATCATGGCGGGCTTTACCGGTTTACTGGGTTGGTGGATACTGGGTAAAGATTTTGCTCTGGCCGCCCTTTTGGTTATCGCTGTCCTTGGATTTTTCAACCCGGTTTATTCGCCTAAATTTATTATGCGAGCCTATGGTGCACGGCCCATTAATTTATCTCAATCACCGCATTTACATTCAATCAATCAGCAACTGGCTCAACGGGCAGGACTGGACAAAGCGCCTGTACTTTATTATTTACCTATTGGTACCATGAATGCTTTTGCAACTGGCACAGACACTAATGCTGTTATTGGACTTTCTGATGGTTTACTCAGAACACTAACTCTGGAAGAACAGGCAGGAGTACTGGCGCATGAAATCAGTCATATAAAACATAATGACATGCGAGTTATGTCACTGGCTGATACTATGGGGATGTTGACCCGCACACTGTCTCTTACCGGTCAGATCCTGCTGTTATTTTTAATACCTGCTCAGCTATTAGGTATGGTCAGTATTAATTTCATTGCCTTTATTATTTTAATTTTTGCACCCTTTGCCAGTGCCCTGATTCAATTGGCAATTTCCAGAAATCGAGAATTACTGGCCGATTTATCAGCTGCACAATTATTAGGTGATCCGCGCCCTTTAAAAAATGCCTTAATCAAACTTGATGGACAAAACAGTTACTGGGAACGTTATTACCGAGCATCTACTGATACGAGCATATTAAGAACCCATCCCAAAACAGAGAAACGGGTAGAATTATTAAATGACCTATATCAGTCATCACAATGGCAGCCGATGAATTATAAAAACATTACCCATAATAATTTAATTGCAGATCAATCAATCAGCCCACGTCAAATTGGACGTTACTACTGGTTCTAGATTAATTAATATGCATCCATTTATTGACGCACACTAGCGGCACAGAGATGTGCTGCTCATTTTTGACGGCTGTAAGTCGTTGAAAATGGAGTAAAAGAA
>JALVAL010000537.1 GCA_027011205.1 Gammaproteobacteria bacterium | reverse complement strand
AGTTATACCTGAACAGGATAATAAATGCTTACACTGGAACCCACTCAATTATTCAAATCGCTTTCTGATAAAACCCGTTTACGCTGTCTGTCCTTAATAGTGCAGCATGGTGAACTCTGTGTATGTGAGCTTACTTATGCCCTGGCACTGCCACAACCAAAAATTTCTCATCATCTGGCCAATTTACGTAAAACCGGGCTGGTAAGCGATATTAAAAACGGCTTATGGATTTATTATAAACTGCACCCCGAATTACCCGCATGGGTTACTGAAATGCTGATATTATCCATTGATGCCATTAAGAATACCACACCCTTTTCCACTGATACTGTCAATTTATTACAGATGCCGGATCGTCCTGAAAACCTTTGTAGTGCCTGAATATTGATATTTATTAAACCCTTTAGAGTAAATTATGTCTGCTAAAATCAGTTTTTTTGAACGTTATCTTACCCTCTGGGTTTTTCTATGTATTATTATTGGTATTTTCTTAGGGCACTGGTTTCCAGCTCCTTTTCATACCCTGGCCAAAATGGAAATTGCTCAGGTTAATTTACCGGTGGCGTTATTAATCTGGCTAATGATCATTCCAATGTTACTAAAAATTGACTTTAAAGCATTAAACCGGGTTAAAGAACACTGGCGCGGTGTCAGTGTGACACTATTTATTAACTGGGCCGTTAAACCCTTTTCCATGGCCTTATTGGGCTGGTTGTTTATTCGCGGGGTTTTTGCTCCCTGGCTGCCCGCCGATCAGATAGACAGTTATATAGCCGGCCTGATTTTATTAGCCGCTGCTCCCTGTACCGCTATGGTGTTTGTCTGGAGTAATCTGTCTGATGGCGAACCTCATTTCACCCTGACTCAGGTAGCCTTGAATGATTTTATAATGATTTTTGCCTTTGCACCGATCGTTGGTCTTCTATTAGGTCTGTCCGCAATCTCAGTCCCCTGGAATACTCTCTTTCTTTCAGTGATCCTGTATATTGTTTTACCCGTATTATTCTCACAAATATGGCGTTACTGGCTGCTTAGAAAGGGGGATGATAGCAAACTGGAACACACCCTGAAAATACTTGGGCCATTATCCCTAATAGCATTACTGACAACCCTGGTTCTGCTATTTGGTTTCCAGGGCGAGCAAATTATTGCTCAACCAGCCATTATTGCCATGCTGGCAGTCCCTATTCTTATCCAGGTTTATTTTAACTCCGGCCTGGCGTATTTTCTTAACAGACAGCTGGGCGAGGCTCATAACGTGGCAGCACCATCTGCACTGATTGGAGCCAGCAACTTCTTTGAACTGGCGGTAGCTACAGCCATAGTATTATTCGGATTTCAATCCGGTGCGGCTCTGGCAACAGTGGTCGGAGTTCTGATTGAAGTACCGGTTATGCTCTCTGTGGTCAAAATAGTCAACAGGTCAAAAAACTGGTACGAATCAGGTACCAGAGTAAAAAGATCATAAAGATACTCAAATAAAGAACATTAAAGTATTAGGTGGCAAAACGCTGGTAATTGAGCCTGACTATTTTTCAGTACCTGAAATATTAAGAATACTTATTAAGTAACCTTGCCGGCATAGATAATATTTATAGTGCTCCTGGAAATATTCTTTATTTTAGCAGGATGGTAATTTAAAGCTGTTGTATACTTATATTTCAAATGATTATGTAATAAAAGGTTACTGACATTATTTTGCTCTTTTCGAAAATAAAAACATCACCATATAATACAAAGTGGTATTATATAACCAAACACTTTCTTATTAAGCTGTTTCTGACTGTTCCAAACAAACTGGTGCCCTAATGAAAAAGAAAATTATTCCTGTAGTGATATTACTTGTAATCGTCCTCTCAGGCGCATACTTTTATAAATCAATGCAAACTGAGCCGCAGTCTGATCAGATAACGCTATACGGTAATATTGATATCAGAGAAGTTAAATTAAGTTTTAACGGTAATGAACATATCAACAGCATACTGGTTCAGGAAGGTGATTCTGTTAAAAAAGGACAGGAACTGGCTTTTTTACACACTGAGATTTTACAGGCAAAATCTGCTCAGGCCAAAGCAATGGTTGAGGCTCAAAAGCAGGTGTTAGCGGCTATGGTTGCCGGTACTCGCCCAGAAGATATTGATAAGGCTAAAGCTGATTTAGAAGCTGTCAAAGCCAAATTAACCAGTGCCAGAAGTACCGCCCAACGCATGACCAAACTGGCTGCAAAAAAACTGGCTTCAGAAGATGAAGCGGAACATGCCCGCTCAGTCGCTAATTCTTATGAAGCAGATGTTAAAGCACTTGAGGCAGCCTTGAAACTGGCCATTGCCGGACCTCGTAAGGAAGATATCGCCGAAGCCAGAGCCATATTACTGTCCAGACAGGCAGAGTATACCCTGGCTCTGCAGAATTTAAAAAATGCGACCCTGTATGCACCTAACGAGGGTATTATCCGTAATAGAATTCTTGAAGAAGGTGATATGGCATCACCGCAAACACCGGTTTTAACTCTGGCTCTAACTCACCCTGTCTGGGTACGTGCCTATTTGTCTGAAACCCAGTTAGGTCAGGTTAAACCGGGGATGATCGCAAGCATCCATACGGATAGTTTTCCTCAAAAAGCCTATTCTGGCTGGGTAGGCTATATCTCTCCTAGCGCAGAATTTACACCCAAGAATATTGAAACACCGGAATTAAGGACACATCTTGTTTATCAAATCAGAATATACAGTTGTAACCAGAATAATGAACTCCGTCTGGGTATGCCCGCCACTGTTGAAATTGATCTAAAGCAGTCTGAAGTTAAAGATAATAAATCTATTGAACAACGTTGCAAATAATGAATACCCGTTCAGAAGCCATTATTCATCTGGAAAATATCAGTCTGAGCTTTACCTTACCCGCAACTTCTGTTCAGGCACTGGACAATATATCACTTAAAGTTAAAGCTGGTCAGATTACCGGTTTAATTGGCCCTGACGGCGCAGGCAAAACCACTTTAATGAGGCTATTATCCGGTCTGCTTAAACCCGACAGTGGTCAGGCTAAAGTGCTGGGACTGGATGTGCTTGAAAATCCACAACTAATTCAGTCTATGATAGGCTATATGCCGCAGCGCTTTGGTTTGTATGAAGATTTGACGGTACAGGAAAATATGGACCTGTATGCGGATCTGCATAATATACCAGTGGATCAACGTGCTGGCCGCTATGAGAAATTATTATCCATGAGCCAGATGGCTCCTTTTACCGCCCGTCTGGCCGGGAAATTATCCGGCGGCATGAAACAGAAACTGGGGCTGGCCTGTGCCCTGGTATCGCCTCCCCGTCTGCTTATTCTTGATGAACCGACCGTCGGTGTTGATCCAGTATCCAGACGAGAATTATGGCAAATCATTAATCAGATGCTGCAGGAGGAACACATCAGTGTACTAATGAGTACTGCTTATCTTGACGAGGCTGAACGTTGTGATGATGTTATTCTGATGCATAAAGGTCAAATACTGCAACAGGCCAGCCCTCAGGTTTTTAGTCAGACAATGCAAAATCGTACGTTTCTGGCTCATTCAACGGCACTGTCAAAGCGACATTTACAGGCACGCCTATCCAAAGAGGCCGGTGTTCTGGATGCCTTAATTGATAATGATGATATTCATCTGGTTATGCAGCAGACAATAACCAAGGGGCTGCCTGAATTTAAAGACATTGAAAATTTGCATATACGACCTACCCGTCCGCATTTTGAAGATGCCTTTATAGCCTTATTGAAAACAAATCCAGATCCTGAAAATGCTATTACCGAGACTGAGGCACAGAAAGGTTATCAAACCAGCAATAATCTCAATCAAAAACAGTCCAGTTTAAAAAATGACACATCGGATTATGTTATCAAAGTGGATAAGGTTGTTCGCCGTTTTGGAGATTTTTATGCGGTTAAAGGTATTAGTTTTGAAGTTAAACGGGGCGAAATATTTGGCCTGCTGGGTGCCAATGGCGCGGGTAAGTCCACCTTATTCAGAATGTTGTGTGGTTTACTCCCGGCAAGTGACGGTAAAGTAGAGGTTGCCGGGCATAATTTACGTACGGCTTCCGCCAGTGCCCGAGCCCGTATTGGTTATATGGCGCAACGTTTTTCCTTATACTCTAACTTAACCATTAAACAGAATCTGATGTTTTTTTCTAAGGCCTATGGACTCAGAGGCAAACAACAGAAGGAACGTATCCAGTGGGCCTTAGATGAATTTGAACTGGCTGACTATTACAATACCAATAGTAATGATCTTCCTTTAGGCTATAAACAACGTCTGGCTTTTGCTGCTGCTCTGATGCACCAACCTGATATATTATTTCTGGATGAACCGACCTCCGGAGTGGATCCCCTCGCACGACGTGAATTCTGGCATAGAACCAATGAGCTGGCCGAATCCGGTGTTACCGTACTGGTTACCACACACTTTATGGATGAGGCCAATTATTGTGATCGCCTGATTATTATGGCTGCTGGAACTGAACTGGCAACCGGCAGCCCGGAAGACTTAAGACATCGCTTTAAATCAGCACAGAATCCGGAACCCAGTATGGAAGATACCTTTATTGCACTGGTAGAAACAAAAGCTGAGAACAGGAAAAATATCAATGACTGACCATTTTTCAACACCTGCACACAATAACTTCAGCCCGCAACGCCTGAAAGGCATTGTACGCAAAGAGTCACTGCAAATTCTGCGCGATCCTTCCAGTATTGCCATTGCTTTTGTATTACCCGTGGTGCTGTTGCTGTTATTTGGTTATGGTGTATCACTGGATGCCAAACATGTTCCCATTGGTTTTGTGGTTGAAACCCCCGATACTAACACTCAGTCTTTTATCAGTATGTTTAAACATTCTGATTATTTCAAACCGCAACAGTTTTTAACCACTCATAAAGCCAGACTGGCTCTTAAAGAGCGTAAAATATTTGCAATTGTACGTTTAAGAAATGACTTTAGTGATCAAATGCTGTCCTCAGGAGATTCGCCCATAGAATTATTAGTCAATGGTGTGGATGCTAATCAGGCCAGAATTACGGAGGGTTATATATTAAGTATCTGGCAACTCTGGATGGGTAAAATGGCACAGGTACAGGGTAAACCGCTGCAAATACCCGTTATGATAGAACAGAGAGTCTGGTTTAACTCGGCATTAAAAAGTCGTAATTACCTAGTGCCCGGACTCATTGCCGTTATTATGACCTTAATTGGCGCCATGTTGACAGCTATGGTAGTCGCCAGGGAATGGGAAAGAGGTACTATGGAAGCAATTCTGGTTACTCCGGTACATTTAACTGAATTTTTACTGGGTAAACTGATCCCGTATTTTATTCTTGGAATGGGCGGGATGCTGCTTTCAGTTGCCATGGCCTACTGGCAGTTTGATGTTCCCTTTCGCGGTAGTTTTGCAGTACTGTTTTTCTCCTCCACCCTGTTTATGCTCACCTGTCTGGGTCTGGGACTGTTTATTTCTACTATTACCCGCAGTCAGTTTGTGGCCGGTGAAGTTTCTATTCTGGTCAGTTTTTTACCGGCATTTATATTGTCCGGTTTCATTTTTGATATAAATTCCATGCCGCCAGTCATACAATGGCTGACTTACCTGGTACCCGCCAAATATTTTGTGGCTATTATTCAAAGTACATTTCTAGCAGGTAATGTCTGGCCTATTATTCTGACTAATTGTGCTTATTTAATCTTAATGTCAGTAATATTTTTTGTTCTTATTATGAAAAAATCACATAAAAGCCTGGAGTAAGTCTTTATGTTTTACCGGATTTTGGCAACAGCCCTTAAGGAATTTCAGGCCATATTACGTGATCGACAAAGCCGCCTGGTATTGATAGGTCCGCCCATTGCCCAGTTACTGATTTTTGGTTATGCGGCCACCTTTGATC